>NZ_BBSK01000094.1:0-62444 GCF_001319805.1 Burkholderia sp. E168m22 | reverse complement strand
GACGGCAGTTACGGCGAATGCATCGACTGCGACGGCTCGGTCGGCTACGAGCGCCTGCTGGCGCGCCCGACCGCCGAACGCTGCACGCATTGCCAATCGCTCTACGAGCGGCGCTACGCCACGACGCCGCGCGCGTCGCTCTGAGGTTGCGGCTCCCACCGCGCCGCACGTACGGCGCGGCCGGCGCAGGATGACCAACGAGCGCCCGGCGGCGTCGACATGCGGCGCCGGGCGGGCAGACGCCGTCGCGCCCGCGCGCGGCGCCATCCACGTGGAAGGGAGCCACGCCAATCATGCCGATCCACAATGCCGAGTGCGCGGCCGTGTTCGCCGAGATCGCCGACATGCTCGAGATCCAGGGCGCCAATCCATTTCGCGTACGTGCGTACCGCAACGCCGCGCGGACGATCGCCGACTACGGTCGCGACATCCCGACGATGATCGCGAACGGCGACGATCTCGGGAAGATTCCGTCGATCGGGGCCGATCTTGCGTCGAAGCTGCGCGAGATCACCGCGACCGGCACCTGCGAGCTGCAGCAAACCTTGCGCCATGCGCTGCCGGGCGCGATCGTCGAGCTGCTCGACGTGCCCGGGCTCGGCGCGAAACGCGTGAAGGCGCTGCATGACGCGCTGCACGTCGATTCGCTCGAACAGCTGCGCGCGGAAGCGAAGAACGGGCATGTGCGCGAGCTGCCGGGCTTCGGCGCCAAAACCGAAGCGCATCTGCTCGAAGCGATCGACGATCGCCTGCAGCGCGAGCCGCAACGCTTCCTGCTGCCCGAGGCCGCGCACGCGCTGATGTCGTTGCTCGAACGCCTGCGTGCGGTGGCCGGTGTCGGCAACGCCGTGCCGGCCGGCAGTTTCCGCCGCCGCCGCGAGACGGTCGGCGATCTCGACATCCTCGTCACCGCACATGATCCGGTCGCGGTCACCGAAGCGTTCGTCGGTTACGGCGAAGTGGCGCGCGTGCTCGCGCACGGCAAGACCCGGTCGAGCGTGATGCTGGCCAACGGCTTGCAGGTCGACCTGCGCGTCGTCGATGCCGATGCGTTCGGCGCGGCGCTCGTCTACTTCACGGGGTCGAAGGCGCACAACATCGCGCTGCGCCGGATCGCGCAGGCCGGCGGCCTGAAGATCAACGAATACGGCGTGTTTCGCGGCGACGAGCGGATTGCCGGCGCGACGGAGGCATCGGTCTACGCGGCCATCGGGCTGCGCGAGGTGCCGCCCGAGTTGCGCGAGGATCGCGGCGAGATCGATGCGTCGCGCGCCGGCACGCTGCCGGCGCTCATCGAGCGCAAGGATCTGCATGGCGACCTGCACGCGCATACCGATGCGTCAGCCGGCCGCGACGGCCTGCGCGCGATGGCCGCCGCCGCGCGTGCACGCGGGCTCGCCTACCTGGCCGTCACCGACCGCGTGCCGCCTGGCGGCGATCGCGACGGTTTCGACTGGCTCGCGCGGCAGCTCGACGAGATCGACCGCATCAACGCGGCGTTCGACGATTTCGTGTTGCTCAAGGGCGTGGAAGCCGGTATTCGCGAGGATGGCAGCCTGGACGTGCCGGACGCGATGCTCGGCCGGCTCGATCTCGTCGTCGGCGCGGTACGCGACGGCTTCGACCTGCCGCGCGGCGCGCAGACCGATCGCATGCTGCGTGCGATGGAGCATCCGTATTTCACGATTCTCGCGCACCCGACCGGCCGCGTGCTCGGCGAGCGCGACGCGTGCGAACTGGACGTGCCGCGCGTGCTCGCGCAGGCCGCCGCGCGCGGCTGCTTCGTCGAACTCGATGCGCAGCCGCGGCGCTTCGACCTGCCGGACGTCTGGTGCCGCGAGGCCGCGAAGGCCGGCGTGCTGGTCGCGATCGGTTCGGATGCGTACGGCGCGGACGAGCTTGACCATCTCGCGTTCGGCGTCGATCAGGCGCGGCGCGGCTGGCTGACGCGGCAGGACGTGCTGAACACGCGCACGCTCGCGCAACTGCGGCCGCTGCTGGCACGCACGATGGGCGGTGCGGGCAGCGCGGGCGGCGGCGCGAAGCGGAGCCGGTCGAAGGGCGCGTGAACGCCACGCGGCCCGGCCGAATTGCGTTCAGCTCATGCCGGCAGGGTCATGCGAGTACGCCGGTCGCCGGGACGTAGGGCAGGCCGAGCGCCAGCGCGACCGCTTCGTACGTGATGTGGCCGTCGCACACGTTCAGGCCCGCGCGCAGATGCGGATCGTCGAGCATCGCCTGCTTCCAGCCCTTGTCGGCGAGCGCGAGCGCATGGCCGAGCGTTGCATTGTTCAGCGCAAAGGTCGACGTGCGCGCGACCGCGCCGGGCATGTTCGCGACGCAATAGTGGACCACTCCGTCGACCACGAACGTCGGCGCCGCGTGCGTGGTCGCATGCGAGGTCTCGAAGCAGCCGCCCTGGTCGATCGCGACATCGACGACGACCGCTCCCTTGCGCATCGTCGCGATCATGTCGCGCGTGACGAGCCGCGGCGCCGATGCGCCCGGAACGAGCACGGCGCCGATCACGACGTCGGCATCGCGCACGGCTTCGTCGACCGTCTGCGCATTCGAGCAGACGGTCGCGATCCGGTTGGCGAACACGAGATCGAGCTGGCGCAACCGGTTCACGTTGTTGTCGAGCACGGTGACGCGCGCGCCGAGGCCCACCGCCATCTGCAGCGCACCGGTGCCCACGACGCCCGCGCCGAGCACGACGACGTGCGCGGCCGGCACGCCCGGCACGCCGGCCATCAGCAGGCCGCGGCCGCCGCGCGGGCTTTCGAGGTGGGTCGCCGCGACCTGGATCGACATACGGCCGGCGACTTCGCTCATCGGCGCGAGCAACGGCAGGCCGCCGCCGGGGCCCGTCACGGTTTCGTACGCGATGCAGACCGCGCCGGATTTCACGAGCGCGGCGGCCTGGTCGGGATCGGGCGCGAGATGCAGGTACGTGTAGAGGATCTGGCCGCGCCGCAGCATCGCGCATTCGGTGGGCTGCGGTTCCTTGACCTTGATGATCATGTCGGCGCGCGCGAAGATTTCTTCGGCGCCGTCGCCGAGCGACGCGCCCGCGGCCGTGTAGTCGTCGTCGAGCAGGCCGATCGCGGTGCCCGCGCCGCGCTGCACCAGCACGCGATGGCCGTGCCGCGTGAGTTCGCGCGCGCCGGCCGGCGTGAGGCCGACGCGGTATTCGTGGTTCTTGATCTCCTTCGGCACACCGATCAGCATGAGTCGCCTCCATGGCCTTCGTTATCGTCGTCGTGCGGGCAGTCCGTTGCGCAGCGCCTTGCCGACCGCAGTACTGGAATAACAGGGTAGTAGTGCGCGGAGGGAAGTCAAGCGACCGGGCTGTGCGACGACGCATGCGCACTGCAACGCAGCATGCGTCACCGCCGGTTGCGACCGGACGTCGCAATGCGCACGTGACGCGGTTTCGGTATCGTCATGCGTGGCGCGGGCCGGGGCCGCGAGCCGAACACCTTTCGGCAAAACGACGAGACAACGAGACGAGGACCTTGATCGACATGACCGGTGCGTATTTCAGCGTGCCGACGCTTTGCGCCATCGCGCTCGTGCACGTCTACTGGGCGTTCGGCGGGCGATTGGGCAAGCGCGCGGCCATTCCGGAGCAGGATGGCGTACCGCTGTTGCGGCCGACGGCGGTCGGCACGCTGACCGTCGCGCTCGCGCTGCTGGGCGGGGCAGGCGTGGTCGCCGCGCGTGCCGGCTGGCTGGGGCGCAACGCGTATCCCTGCACGATCGCGTTCGCGGTCGTTGCGCTCGCATTGATCTTCGCGGTGCGCGCCGTCGGCGATTTTCGCTACGTCGGCTTCTTCAAACGGATTCGCGGGTCGCGTTTCGCGCGGATGGACACGCTGTATTACTCGCCGCTGTGTGCGGCGCTGGCGCTGTCGATCGCATCGATGTTCTGGCCGTGGTGAGCGGGGCGCGGCGCGCGATTCAGTCCGCGCACGTATCGATCAGCGTCAGGCATTCGGCCGGCACGGCATCGGTCAGCCGGACACCGTTTTCGGCGACGAAGAATGTGTGGCCCTGCCGGTGCATCCGCTGCGCCTCCACTTCGAGGATCTCGGGCACGCCGTAGCGCGCGCCGACGGCCAGCGCCGTCCGGATCTCCGCCGACAGAGGCACGTGATGCACGTGATGACAGCGGCCGGGTTCCGCCGCCGCCCGATCGTCGCTGTCCGCCATCACCTCATCCTTGCACATTCCGGCATCCGGTTTTCCCATTGTTGCTAATTTCGATGCACTGAATTGCATTGAACCCTCTAGCGCTGGAACCGGTTCCATATATAATTCGCCGCACTCGTCGCCGGGCCCCGAAAGAGGGTCGTGCACGTTGCGCTTGCCGTCGGCGGACGCGACGTCTAAGTTGAACAAGGGTCATGGGCGATGAAGGAGAGATGCCGGCCGATGCCGGTATTTGTCCGACGATAGGGCCCGCCAAGAGGTCGATCCGCGCAACGCCGCCGGCACCGGGGCGAGCGCGGCTGCAATGACGGCGCCACCGCGAATCGCGGCCGGGCGCCTGCATCGAGGTTGTGCGCAACACACGAAAGAACAGGGCGACCGGCCGCCTGCGGCACGGCTGCCGTGCCGGGCACGCGGCATGCGGAATGCGCGCGTCCGAACCCCGATCCCCAACGATCAACATCCGACCATGTCCACGCCACCTGACAAACCCAATTCGCGTCGCCGTTTCCTGCGCACATCGGTCGCGCTCGTGCCGATCGCGTCGGTCGCCGGCTGCGACCTGCACTCGTCGTCGCCGTCCGCGACGACCGCCGGCAACGCGTCCGCTGCATCGGCCAGCGCCGAACGCGCGCCGTACAAGCCGACCTTTTTCGATGCGAAGGAATGGGCGTTCGTCCAGGCCGCCGTCGACCGGCTGATTCCGGCCGACGCCGAAGGCCCCGGCGCGCTCGAGGCGGGCGTGCCCGAATTCATCGATCGCCAGATGGAGACGCCGTATGCGCACGGCGCGACGTGGTACATGCAGGGGCCGTTCCAGCAGGGCGTGCCCGAGCTCGGCTACCAGTTGAAGCTGGTGCCGCGCGACATCTACCGGCTCGGCATCGCGGCCGTCAACCGCTATTGCGAGAAGACGCACGGCAAGGCGTTCGCGGATCTCGACGCGCCGACGCGCGACACGGTGCTCGGTGCGCTGGAGAAGGGCGGCGCGCAGATCGACGACGTCCCGCCCGGCGTATTTCTCGGCCAGTTGCTGCAGAACACGCGCGAAGGCTACTTCTGCGATCCGGTGCATGGCGGCAATCGCGACATGGCCGCGTGGAAGATGATCGGTTTCCCGGGCGCACGCGCGGATTTCATGGATTTCGTCAACCAGAGCGGCAAGCCCTATCCGTACGGCCCCGTCTCGATCAACGGGGAGCGCAGCTGATGGCCGCAGACAAGAAGCCGCACGTCGATGCGGTGATCGTCGGCTTCGGCTGGACCGGCGCGATTCTCGCGAAGGAACTGACCGAAGCGGGATTGAACGTCGTCGCGCTCGAGCGCGGCGAATATCGCGACACCTATCCGGACGGCGCGTATCCGAACACGATCGACGAGCTGACCTACAACATCCGCAAGAAGCTGTTCCTCGACCTGTCGAAGACGACCGTGTCGATCCGTCACGGCCTGCAGGACACCGCGCTGCCGTACCGGCAGCTCGCCGCGTTCCTGCCGGGCGAAGGCGTCGGCGGCGCGGGGCTGCACTGGTCGGGCGTGCACTTCCGGATCACGCCGGAAGAGCTGCGCCTGCGCAGCCACTATGAAGAGCGCTACGGCAAGAAGTTCATCCCGGAAGGGATGACGATCCAGGATACGGGCGTGACCTACGACGAGCTCGAGCCGCATTTCGATTTCGCCGAGAAGGTGTTCGGCACGTCGGGGCAGGCGTACAAGGTCGGCGGCAAGGTGGTCGGCGACGGCAACGTGTTCGAGGCGAACCGCAGCGACAACTTCCCGCTGCCCGCGCAGCTCAATACCTATTCGGCGCAGCGCTTCTTCGATGCCGCGCATTCGCTCGGCCTGCATCCGTACCGGCTGCCGTCGGCGAACACGTCGGGCCCGTACACGAACCCGTACGGCGTGCAGATGGGCCCGTGCAACTTCTGCGGCTACTGCAGCGGCTACGCGTGCTACATGTATTCGAAGGCGTCGCCGAACCTGAACATCCTGCCCGCGCTGAAGCAGGCGCCGAACTTCGAGCTGCGCTCGAAGTGCCACGTGCTGCGCGTCGACCTCGACGACACGAAGAAGCGCGCGACCGGCGTCACCTACGTCGATCCGGCCGGACGTGAAGTGCACCAGCCGGCCGATCTCGTGATCGTGGCCGCGTTCCAGTATCACAACGTGCACCTGCTGCTGCTGTCGGGCATCGGCAAGCCGTACGATCCGATCTCGGGCGAAGGCGTGGTCGGCCGCAATTTCGCGTACCAGAACCTGTCGACGATCAAGGCGTTCTTCGACAAGGATACCTACACGAACCCGTTCATCGGCGCGGGCGGCAACGGCGTCGCGGTGGACGACTTCAACGCGGACAACTTCGACCACGGCCCGCTCGGCTTCGTCGGCGGCTCGCCGCTGTGGGTGAACCAGGCCGGCGTGAAGCCGATCAGCGGCATCGCCACGCCGCCCGGCACGCCGCAGTGGGGCTCGGCGTGGAAGAAGGCCGTCAAGGACAACTACGCGCACACGATCTCGATGGACGCGCACGGCACCAACATGTCGTACCGCGACGTGTATCTCGACCTCGACCCGACCTATCGCGATTCGTACGGCCAGCCGCTGTTGCGGATGACGTTCGACTGGAAGGACAACGACATCAAGATGGCGCAGTACGTGACCGGGCAGATGAAGAAGATCGCGGAAGCGATGGGGCCGAAGGCGATCGGCGTGTCGACGCGCGAATTCGGCAAGCACTTCGACTCGCGCCAGTACCAGACGACCCACCTCGTCGGCGGCGCGATCATGGGCACCGACCCGAAGACGAGCGTGCTGAACCGCTATCTGCAGTGCTGGGACGTGCACAACGTGTTCGTGATGGGCGCGTCCGCGCTGCCGCAGGGCATCGGCTACAACCCGACCGGGATCATCGCGGCGCTGGCCTACTGGTCGGCACGCGCGATCCGCGAGCAATACCTGAAAAATCCCGCCCCGCTGGTGACCGTATGAAGAGGACGATGAACCACCACAACGCCGCGCGTCCGGTGTCCCCGCTGCGGCGCGCGCTGGCGATCGGCACGGCATGGGCGGCATTCGGTCTGGCGGGCGGCGGCGCGTTCGCGCAGCCGGCGTCCACGCCGTCCGCGGCTTCGGGCGCGGTGGCCGCACCGGCCGCCCAGTCGGCCGACGCGAACCTGATCAAGCGCGGCGAATACCTTGCTCGCGCGGGCGACTGCATCGCCTGCCACACCGCGAGCGGCGGCAAGCCGTTCGCGGGTGGCCTGAAGTTCGACACGCCGATCGGCGGCATCTACTCGACGAACATCACGCCGGACCCGAAGACGGGCCTCGGCGGCTGGACTTACGAGGACTTCACCCGCGCGGTGCGCGAAGGCGTGCGCAAGAACGGCGACACGATGTATCCGGCGATGCCGTTCCCGTCGTACGCGCGCCTGACCGACGACGACATGAAGGCGCTGTACGCGTACTTCATGCACGGCGTCGCGCCGGTCGAGCACGAGAACCGCAAGGTGGACATCGTGTGGCCGCTGTCGATGCGCTGGCCGCTCGGCATCTGGCGCAAGATGTTCGCGCCGTCGCCGAAGCCGTTCGACGCGGCGTCGTACACCGACCCGGTGGTCGCGCGCGGCGCGTATCTGGTGCAGGGGCTCGGCCACTGCGGCGCGTGCCATACGCCGCGCGCGCCGACGATGCAGGAGCGCGGGCTGACCGACGCGGACGGCCTCGACTTCCTGGCCGGCGGCGCGGCGATCGACGGCTGGGTGCCGACGAGCCTGCGCGGCGAGCCGCGCACGGGCCTCGGCACGTGGAGCGAAACCGAGATCGTGCAGTTCCTGAAAACCGGCCGCACGCTGCGCACGGCCGCGTTCGGGGGGATGACGGACGTGGTCGGCCACAGCATGCAGCACATGACCGACGACGACCTGAACGCGATCGCGCGCTACCTGAAGACGTTGCCGCCGCGCGTGCAGGGCGAGCAGCCGCACGTGTACGACGCGGCCGCGGCGAAGGCGCTGCAGACCGGCGACGCGAGCAAGCCGGGCGCGGCCGTCTATCGCGACAACTGCATGGCCTGCCACCGCAGCGATGGCCACGGCTACACGCGCGTGTTCCCGGCACTCGCCGGCAACCCGGTCGTGCAGGGCGACGACCCGACCTCGCTGATCCACGTCGTGCTCGAAGGCAGCGCGCTGCAAGGCACGCGCACCGCGCCGTCGACCTTCACGATGCCGCCGTTCGGCTGGCGCCTGTCGGACCAGGAAGTCGCGGACGTGTCGAACTTCGTGCGCACGAGCTGGGGCAACACGGGTGCGTCGGTGACGGCCGCGCAGGTCGCGAAGGTGCGCAAGAGCGTGCCGTCGACGCGGCCCGAGCCGCCGCCGGGCGCGCGCTTCCCGCAAGCGTCGCGCTGACCGGAGCGGCGGGGCGTCCGCCCCGCCTGCCGCCCGGTTCACGTCAATGTGCGGCCGGGCGGCAACGCCTTTCCCTTCGCCGGGGTCACGCCCCGCAACCCGCGCCGCCGCGTGAAATTTTCGCGGCTGCGCGCCATTTTTCCGCCTCATCCCTTATCCTTTCACTCTTGAACCTTACTAAATAGTTACAAGAGCTTGGGAGGGGGGATGCCTCATGACGTCAGCCTGATTGCGTTGCTCGCGGCCGGTTTCGGTCTCGCGATGATCTTTGGTTACCTCGCGTCGCTGCTGAAAATGCCGCCGCTCGTCGGCTATCTGCTCGCCGGGATCGTGATCGGCCCCGGCACGCCCGGTTTCGTCGGCGACCTGTCGCTCGCGCAGCAGCTTGCGGAAGTCGGCGTGATGCTGCTGATGTTCGGCGTCGGCCTGCATTTCTCGCTCGGCGATCTCCTCGCGGTGCGCAAGATCGCGCTGCCGGGCGCCATCGTCCAGATCACCGTCGCGACGCTGCTCGGCGGCGGGCTCGCGCTCACGTGGGGCTGGAGCCTCGGTGCGGCGCTCGTGTTCGGGCTGGCGCTGTCGGTCGCGAGTACCGTCGTGCTGCTGCGCGCGCTCGAAGGGCGCGGGCTCGTCGAGACGGTCAACGGGCGCATCGCGGTGGGCTGGCTGGTCGTCGAGGATCTCGTGATGGTGCTCGTGCTGGTGCTGCTCCCGCCGGTGGCCGGGCTGCTCGGCGGCACGCCGCCCGGCGATACGCATGCGGCCGGCGGCAGCGTGTGGGGCACGCTCGGCGTCACGATGCTGAAGGTCGCCGCATTCATTGCACTGATGCTGGTGGTCGGCAAGCGCGTGTTCCCGCGCATTCTGTGGCTCGTCGCGCGCACCGGCTCGCGCGAGCTGTTCACGCTGTGCATGATCGCGGCCGCGGTCGGCATCGCGTTCGGCGCGGCGAAGCTGTTCGACGTGTCGTTCGCGCTCGGCGCGTTCTTCGCCGGGATGATGATGCGCGAGTCGGAATTCAGCCGGCGCGCGGCCGACGAGACGCTGCCGCTGCGCGACGCGTTCTCGGTGCTGTTCTTCATCTCGGTCGGCATGCTGTTCGACCCGAAGGTGCTGCTCGACGAGCCGCTGCACGTGATCGAGGTCGCGGCCATCGTGCTGATCGGCAAGACGGTCGCGGCCGTCGCGCTCGTGATCGCGTTCCGCTATCCGCTAAACACCGCGTTGACGGTCGGCGCGGGCCTCGCGCAGATCGGCGAATTCTCGTTCATCCTCGCGGGGCTCGGCCGTGCGCTCGGGCTGCTGTCGGCCGAAGGGCAGAGCCTGATTCTCGCGGTCGCGCTGATCTCGATCGCGATGAACACGCTGCTGTTCGCGATGATCGATCCGGCGCTCGCGTGGATTCGCAAGCATTCGGCGTTCGCGCGCAAGCTCGAGGCGCGCGACGATCCGCTCGCCGCGCTGCCGATGTCGACGCCGCAGACGCATCTGACCGGGCAGGTCGTGATCGTCGGCTACGGCAAGGTCGGCACGCGAATCGCGCATGCACTGGACGAGCGCGGGATCGCGTATGTCGTCGTCGAGCAGAATCGCGAGCTCGTCGAGAAGCTGCGTGCGGACGGCATCGCGGCCGTGTCGGGCGACGCGATCGAGCCGATCGTGCTCGTGCAGGCGCATATCGCCCGCGCCGGGATGCTGGTCGTCACGCTGCCCGACGTGTTCGACGTGCGGCAGATCGTCGAGATCTCGCGCACGCTCAACCCGGCGCTCGAGGTCGTGCTGTGCACGAACAGCGGTGACGAGGCCGCGCTGCTGTCGAGCGAGGGCATCGGCACCGTGTTCATGGGCGAGACCGAACTCGCGCGCGGGATGACCGAGCACGTGCTCGGCCGGATGGCGAAGCCGGTCGCGGCCGCGCATTGACGGCGCGCGGCGGCGCGCCTGGCGTCGTCAGCCCGCTGCGGCCATCTTCGCGGGCGCGGGGCGACTGGATTGCGCAGCCGTCTTGAGTTGGGCCGACGGTTTCTGCGCGACGGTCGCCGTGGCCGGCGCCGCCGCTTTCGGCGCCGCGACCGTCTTCTGCGGCGCGGCGGCCTTCGCCGGCGCATTCTTTTCCGGTTCGACCGGTGCATCGGGCGGCACGCCCAGCAACTGCAGCGAGCCGCTCGTGACCGACGCGAACACCGGGCCGGCTACCGTGCCGCCGTAGTAACCCTTGCCGCGCGGCTCGTCGATCATCACCGCGACGATCAGGCGCGGGTTGCTCATCGGCGCCATCCCCGCGAACAGCGCGCGGTACTTGCCCTTCGCATAGCTCGCGCCGACCTGCTTGCGCGCGGTACCCGTCTTGCCGCCGATCCGGTAGCCGTCGACGCGCGCGCGGCGCCCCGTGCCGCCTTCGCCGACCGCCATCTCGAGCATCGAGCGGATCGCGGCGGCCGTTTGCGGCGACGTCACGCGGTGGCCGCGGTGCGCGTCGATCGTCTGCTGGTCGGTGCCGTTCTTTAGCAGCGACACCGGGTGCAGCGTGCCGTCGCCCGCATACGCGGTGTAGGTCTGCGCGATCTGCAGCAGCGACATCGACAGCCCGTAGCCGTACGCCATCGTCGCCTGCTCGATCGGCCGCCAGCGCTTGTAGCCGCGCAGCCGCCCCGACGCGACGCCCGGGAACGTCAGTTCCGGCGCGCGGCCGATCCCGTACTCCTGGTATTTGTTCCAGATCGTTTCGGCGGGCAGGTTCAGCGCCAGTTTCGCGAGCGCGACGTTGCTCGACTTCTGCAGCGCCTGCGATACCGTCAGCGAGCCGTGGTTGGACGTATCGTGGATCACCGCCGGGCCGATCTTGTAGGTGCCCGGCGACGTGTTGATGACCGTGTTCGGCGTGACCTTGCGCTCGTCGATCGACAGCGCGACGACGAGCGGCTTGATCGTCGAGCCCGGTTCGAACGTGTCGATCACCGCGCGGTTGCGCAATTGCTGGCCGGTGAGGCGGGCGCGGTCGTTCGGGTCGAAGGTCGGATAGTTCGCGAGCGCGAGAATCTCGCCGTTCTGCGCGTCGAGCACGACGACGCTGCCGGCCACCGCGTTGTTCTCGATCACGGCCGCCTTGAGCTGGCTGAAGGCGAGCTGCTGGATGCGGCGGTCGATCGTCAGTTCGATCGTCGCGCCGTGCTGCGCGGGGACGAGCGGGCGCGTGTCCGACACGATGCGGCCGAGCCGGTCGCGGATCACCTCGCGCTGGCCGGACGTGCCTTGCAGGCGCGCATTCGCCGCGAGCTCGACGCCTTCCTGGCCCTTGTCCTCGACGTTCGTGAAGCCGACCACGTGCGCGGCCGATTCGCCTTCCGGGTAGAAGCGCTTCGAATCGGCGATCTGCGTGATGCCGTCGATCGCGAGCTTGTCGAGCCGGCTCGCGGTGTCCGCGTCGACCTGCCGCTTGAGCAGCACGAACGTCTTGTCGTTGCCGAGACGCCGCTTCACCTCGACGAGCGGCAGGTCGAGCAGCTTCGCGATCTGCGGGTAGTCGGTGTCGGCGACCTGTTTCGGGTTCGCCCAGATTTCATAGGTCGACAGGCTGACCGCGAGCATCGCGCCGTTGCGGTCGACGATGCGCCCGCGCATCGCATCGAGCTCGATCGTGCGCTGGTAGCGCTTCTGGCCCTGACCGACGTAGAAATCCTGGTTCGCGACCTGCACCCAGAAAGCGCGCGCGATCAGCGCGGCGAACGCGAGGAACACGACGACCACGATCAGCCTCGAGCGCCACATCGGCAGGCGCGACGCGAGCATCGGATTCTTGGTCGCCGCCGCGTATGGATCGGCAGGGTGGGTCTTCTTTTTCACGCTCATGCAATGGCCGGGTCGGGCCGCCGGGCGGCGGCGGGTCAGTCTGAATAATGCGATTGTAATAAAGGAGTAAACATCGTGTGGGGAAAGTATGTTCCGGCCCTTCAAAAAGGCGAAGGTCAGGCCATCTGGAACAGGGGAAGGGAAACGGCAGGAAAGGTGGGGCCAACGCGGGATTCGGCGGCGGCGGATGAGGACGAAACCTGCGCGATCATCGCATGCCGATTCGGGCAGGCGGTTCGGGATATCGCTCGCTCGCGATCGCCCGTGGCGCGCGATCAATTGCCCGCACGCCGGTTATTTCTTTAATCCATAAAATGAAAAGCGCCTCGAACCGAGGCGCCATTATTGCTGAATATCGAAATGAATATCACTGCTACCGGAATAAACCCGAAAACCGTAGACGATTGATGTCAATAATACCTATCGGGCAACGGAAATAAATTCCCGGTATTCCGGCTGGGTCGTGCAGGTATCGACCGCCTGCAGGCGCCACGCGCCGTCGGGGTGCTCGCCGGCGAGCACCGCGGGGCCCTGTTCGCGGCGCATCGCATCGAACGACAGCCCCTTCAACTGACAGACGGCATTGCCGCTGTCGGCCGCGCACAGCGCCATCGCGCCTTCGACGTCGCGGATCTTGCCCCAGGTCGGAAGGTCGATGCCCTGATGTGCCTCGCGCGACCACAGCCCTTCGTCGGTATCGACCCACAAGACCGCGAAGGAATGCCGGGTTGCCGATTCGCTGCCATTAATCCGAATGGTGAGGCGCATTGGATCGTCTCCTGAAAAAGATGACACATTCGACCGTTTTGACTTGAACAGTCTAGATAGACTGGTGTGAAACGCAAGTGATAATCCGCAATAAACCCGGATCGAGTCTATTTCCGTTTCAGATGAAACGATGTCTGACGATTCATGGTCATTCCCGAGGCGTCAGCCCACGCGGGCGATAGCGGCGACCAGCGGTGGCCGGGCCGGCGCGCGCGGAGGCCCAGACATGGGATGACAGGGCCGCCGGCCGCGTCGATCGGTCGCGCGCCGACCGATCGACGGAAAGCGGGGCGAAGGACATGCTCTGGCGCTCCTCGGATGCAGCCGGACCGAACCTTTCAGCGTGTTGACGCGGCGGCCGGCACGACACACTCCGACAATCGCGTACAAATCGGCACACTTTCACGAAACTTTCGGGACAGACTTGCATGCGGTCGGGCCCCACACTGGGAACTTCCCGATCCTGTGCCGCGGACGCCGGTCCGCGCCGGCTGCCGCCGCCTCGTGCCAGAGCGCGATCGACGCGATCGCAGGCCGCACGCCGGATCGGGAGGCGCCGGGGCGCGCGTCAGCCCCGGCCCGGCCGGTGAGCCGTGCGCCGCCCGCAACCGCGGGCACCGCGCCGCCCGGCCGACTCTTCGAAGGAGACTATCGTGCTGATCTGGAAAACCGCGTTGTCGCTCAACTGGCGGACGAGCCTCGTGTCGCCGGCCAGCGCACCGGTCGCGGCGGCGAACGTGGGCCGGCTGGTGCTGACCGGCGCGACCGGCTTCATCGGCAGTACCGTGCTGACGGCGCTCGTCAATGCGGGGCTGCTCGAACGCATCGTGTGCGTCGTGCGCGCGCAGGACCGCGGCCATGCGGTCGCGCGGCTGCGGGAAGCGGCGTTGCGCGCGGGGCTCGCGCCGTACTGGGCGTCGCGCCTGACCGATGCGAACGTGATCGTCGGTGCGCTCGGCGACGTGTGGCACGGCGCCGATGCGCCGCGCCTGGCCGGCGCGACGCACGTGATTCACTGCGCGGGCCATGCGTCGCCGGCCGACGGCGCGCATCTGCAGGCCGACATCGCCGACGCGGTGCACTTCGCTGAACGCTTTGCCCGCGCGCCGCGCCTGCAGCGCTTCGTGTACGTCGGCACGGCCTACGCGCATGCGGGCCGCGGCGGGATCGTGCAGGAAGAGGCGGAACGCGACGCGGAGAACGACGTCGCGCCGCAGGCCGACGAAGGCCTGCCCGGCGCGGTGCTGGCGGCCGACTACCTGCATGCGAAGGCCCGGACGGAGCAGCGTCTGCGCGCGCTCGGGCTGCCGCTCGTCGTCGTGCGGCCGTCGCACGTGGTCGGCCATACGGTGCTCGGGACGCGGCCCGCACCGAATTCGTTCTGGATGTTCCGGCTCGCGCATGCGGCGCGCCGCTTCACCGCGCGGCCGATGACGCGCATCGACATCGTGTCGGTGGACGACGTGGCGCGCGCGACGATGCTGCTGGCCGTCAAGCCGACGCTGGCGCACGACGTCTATCACGTGTCGGCCGGCGACGAGGCGCCGCAGGTCGCGCAGATCGTGCGCGCGATGGACGAGGCGGCGGGAATGACCGGTGCGCCGCGCTACGCGGCGTGCGCGCCGGCGGAACTGCCGCTCGTCGTGCGTGATGTGCTGGGGCGCCCCGATCCGGCACTCGAGCGTGTGATCGGCCGGGCCCTGCAGCGCTGCGGGGAATTCGCGACGGTCGATCGCGTGTTCGACAATCGCCGCGTGCGCGACGAAATCGACTTCGAGCCATTGCCGTTCATCGATTACGTCGAGGAGTGCATGCGCACGTCGCGCGGCGTGGCCGTGACCGAGCTGATGCGCGGCGCGATCCACTGATACTGATCGCCCGCTGACCGCCCGCGTCGCACCGGCGGCGTCCGCTCCCGCGCGTGGCGGGCGCGGGCGCCGTCTTTACGCCTGGCTGCCGAGCTCGATGAGCCGGTCGAGCGCGCGGTAGATGTCTTCCAGGCCGTCCTGGCCGAACCGCGACTCGAGCTGACGATATTGCGCGTCGATGCGCGGCCCGATCTCCGTCACCAGTTTCCTGCTTTGCGGCGTCAGGCTGACCAGCAGCCGGCGCTGATCCTCCTGCGCGCGCGTGCGCGTGATCAGGCCGTCGCGCTCCATCCGCTCCAGCACGCCAGTCAGGCTCGGGCTCAGGATGCAGCAGCGTTTCGCGATCTGTCCGGCTTCGAGCGCCTCCGTCGGTTCGCCGTCGAGCACGCGGATGATCCGCCATTGCTGTTCGGTCAGCGAAAATTCCTTGAGAATGGGGCGAAACAGACCCATCAGCGTTTCGCGGGCCTCGAGCAGCAGCATGGCCAGGTTGCGATGGTCGAGCGTACGGTTCATCGGGATGAGCAGAGGACGGGGACGCATCAATCTTAACAGCCGAAGCTGATGAATTTCGCATCTCAGGGTAATCGAGGTTGCCACCACTCGATTGTTTACTTAAGATATTAACTATTGACGATGCGCCGCGACGCGCGGCAGGGGAATGACGCATGGAGCTGTCTTGCACGACCGCCGCGGCGCCGCCGTTGCCGGTCGCCATCGGTACCGTCTACGGGGCCTTGCTCAACGAGCGCGCGGCGCTCGACGCGCTCGGCGATGCGGTGAACGCACCGCCTTACGGCCGCCCGCCGCAGGCGCCGATCCTGTACATCAAATCCGCCAACACGCATGCAGCCGACGGCGCCGCCGTGATCGTGCCGGCCGGTGTCGACACGCTGGAGATCGGCGCGTCGGTGGCCGTCGTGTTCGCGCGGCGCGCGACGCGCGTGCCGGCCGCGCGGGCGCTCGACTACGTGCACGGCTTCAC
Source organism: Burkholderia sp. E168m22 (assembly GCF_001319805.1). Classification (NCBI taxonomy): domain Bacteria; kingdom Pseudomonadati; phylum Pseudomonadota; class Betaproteobacteria; order Burkholderiales; family Burkholderiaceae; genus Burkholderia; species Burkholderia sp. E168m22. The sequence goes on along the minus strand of NZ_BBSK01000094.1, from coordinate 46,347 downwards.
GCTCGCGAGCGACGTGTCGGTGCCGCATCCCGATTACTACCGTCCGGCCGTGCGCTTCAAGTGCCGCGACGGCTTCTGCCCGCTTGGGCCCACGATCGTGCCGGCCGCCGCGCTCGCCGATGTCGACGCGATCGGCCTGACGGTGTGGATCGACGGCGAAGTGGCGGCATCCGCGTCGACCGCGACGCTGATTCGCCCGGTGCGCGCGCTGATCGCCGACGTGACGGCCTTCATGTCGTTCGACGCGGGCGACGTGCTGTTGCTCGGCGTCGCGGGCGGCGCACCGCATGCCCGTGCGGGCAGCACGATCGAGATCGCCGCGGCCGGCATCGGCACGTTGAGGCATACGCTGATCGCGGAGGAAGCGCGATGAAGACGGCGCGCGTGATCTACAACGGCGCACTGCATGCGGCCGAACCGGCCGGCGACGGCGCGATCCGCCTCGATACGGGCCGCGTGGTGGCCGAGGACGCGGTGGCGTGGCTGCCGCCCGTCGCGCCGCGCACGACGTTCGCGCTCGGCCTGAACTACGCCGACCATGCGAAGGAGCTCGCGTTCAACGCGCCGAGCGAGCCGCTGATTTTCCTGAAGGGGCCGAATACGTTCGTCGGTCACCGGTCGCTGACCGTGCGCCCCGCGGACGCCACGCACATGCACTACGAGTGCGAACTGGCCGTCGTGATCGGCCGGCCCGCGCGCCACGTGAGCCGCGCGCAGGCCATCGACTACGTGGCCGGCTATACGGTCGCGAACGACTACGCGATCCGCGACTATCTCGAGAACTACTACCGCCCGAACCTGCGCGTGAAGAACCGCGACACCTGCACGCCGCTCGGGCCGTGGTTCGTCAGCCGCGACGAGATCGGCGACGCGGGCGACCTGACGCTGCGCACGACGGTGAACGGCCGGGAGACGCAGCGCGGCAGCACGCGCGACATGGTGTTCGACGTGCCGGCGCTGATCGAGCACATCAGCAGCTTCATGACGCTCTCGCCGGGCGACCTGATCCTGACCGGCACGCCCGAGGGGCTGGCGGACACGCAGCCGGGCGACGAGGTCGTGACCGAAATCGAAGGAATCGGCCGGCTCGTGAACACGATCGTCGGCGAGGCAGACTACTATCGCGCCGGCTGAGCCCGTCGCCCAAGGAAGGAGAGCACATGACCATCAAGCACTGGATCGGCGGCCGCGAAGTGGAGAGCCGCGAAACCTTCACGACGCTGAACCCGGCGACGGGCGACGTCATCACCGACGTCGCGTCGGGCGGCGAGGCCGAGGTCGATGCGGCCGTGCGCGCGGCGAAGGAAGCGTTCCCCAAATGGGCGAACACGCCGGCGAAGGAGCGCGCGAAGCTGATGCGCAAGCTCGGCGAGCTGATCGAGAAGAACGTGCCGATGCTCGCCGCGCTGGAAACGCAGGATACCGGCCTGCCGATCGCGCAGACGAGCAAGCAGCTGATTCCGCGCGCGTCCGAGAACTTCAACTTCTTCGCCGAAGTGTGCGTGCAGATGAACGGCCGCACCTATCCGGTCGACGACCAGATGCTGAACTACACGCTGTACCAGCCGGTCGGCGTGTGCGCGCTGGTGTCGCCGTGGAACGTGCCGTTCATGACCGCCACGTGGAAGACGGCGCCGTGCCTCGCGCTCGGCAACACGGCCGTGCTGAAGATGTCGGAGCTGTCGCCGCTGACGGCCGACCAGCTCGGCCGGCTCGCGCTCGAAGCGGGTATCCCGCCGGGCGTGCTGAACGTCGTGCAGGGTTACGGCGCGACGGCCGGCGATGCGCTCGTGCGGCATCCGGACGTGCGCGCGGTGTCGTTTACCGGCGGCACGGTCACCGGCAAGCGGATCATGGAGCGCGCGGGCCTCAAGAAGTATTCGATGGAACTCGGCGGCAAGTCGCCCGTGCTGATTTTCGACGACGCCGATTTCGACCGCGCGCTCGACGCGTCGCTGTTCACGATCTTCTCGATCAACGGCGAACGCTGCACCGCGGGCTCGCGGATCTTCGTGCAGCGCACGATCTACGACCGCTTCGTGCAGGAATTCGCGCGCCGCGCGAACAACCTGGTGGTCGGCGATCCGACCGATCCGGGCACGAATCTCGGCGCGATGATCACGCGCCAGCACTGGGAGAAGGTGACGGGCTATATCCGCATCGGCGAGCAGGAAGGCGCGCGCGTGGTCGCGGGCGGCGCGGACAAGCCGGCCGGGCTGCCCGAGCATCTGCGCAACGGCAATTTCGTGCGGCCGACCGTGTTCGCCGACGTCGACAACCGGATGCGCATCGCGCAGGAAGAAATCTTCGGGCCGGTCGCGTGCATCATCCCGTTCGACGACGAAGACGACGGGCTGCGGCTCGCGAACGACACGGCGTACGGCCTGGCGTCGTACATCTGGACGCAGGACGTGGGCAAGGTGCATCGGCTCGCGCGCGGCATCGAGGCCGGGATGGTGTTCGTGAACAGCCAGAACGTGCGCGACCTGCGCCAGCCGTTCGGCGGCGTGAAGGAATCGGGCACCGGGCGCGAGGGCGGCGAGTACAGTTTCGAGGTGTTCGCGGAGATCAAGAACGTGTGCATCTCGATGGGTTCGCATCACGTTCCGCGCTGGGGCGTGTGACGGGCGCCGGCCGTTTTGTCGCAAGAACGATAGGGAGACTTGAACGATGGGCAAACTGTCCCTCGCCGCGAAGATCACGCACGTGCCGTCGATGTACCTGTCGGAACTGCCCGGCAAGCATCACGGCTGCCGTGAAGCGGCGATCCGCGGCCACCAGCTGATCGGCGAGCGCTGCCGCGCGCTCGGCGTCGACACGATCGTCGTGTCGGACGTGCACTGGCTCGTCAACGCCGGCTATCACGTGAACTGCAATGCGCGGTTCGCGGGCACCTATACGAGCAACGAGCTGCCGCATTTCATCCGCGACATGCAGTACGCGTATCCGGGCAACCCGGCGCTCGGCCGGCTGATCGCGGAAACGGCCACCGAGCGCGGCGTCGCGACGCGTGCGCACGAAATCGACAGCCTCGAGCTCGAATACGGCACGCTCGTGCCGATGCGCTACATGAACGGCGACCAGCACTTCAAGGTCGTGTCGATTGCCGGCTGGTGCATGTGGCATCAGCTCGACGAAAGCCGGCGCTTCGGCGAGGCGCTGCTCGAGGCGATCGAGAAGAGCGATTCGAACGTCGCGTTCCTCGCGAGTGGCTCGCTGTCGCACCGCTTCAACGACAACGGCAGCCCCGAGGAATCGATTCACCAGATCAGCCGCGAATTCTTCCGGCAGGTCGACCTGCGCGTGGTCGAGCTGTGGAAGCAGGGCGATTTCAAGACCTTCTGCGCGATGCTGCCCGAATACAACGTGCATTGCCACGGCGAAGGCGGCATGCACGACACGGCGATGCTGCTCGGGCTGCTCGGCTGGGATCGCTACGACAAGCCGGTCGAGATCGTCACCGACTATTTCGCGAGTTCCGGCACCGGGCAGATCAACGCGATCTTCCCGCTGCCCTGAGCGTTGCCGCCCGCCACGCCTTCGAATCCGACTGGAGAGTTGCCATGCCACACATCGTCGTCGAATACACCGCGAACATCCGCGACGACGCCCGCATTCCCGCGCTGCTGCGCACGATCAACGCGACGCTGATCGCGCAGGGCGGCGTGTTTCCGACCGGCGGCATCCGTTCGCGCGCGATCGAGCTGCACGACTATTGCGTCGCGGACGGCACGGAGGACGACGCGTTCGTCCACGTGACGCTGAAGATCGGCGCGGGCCGCAGCGACGAAACGAAACAAGCGGCGTGCGACGCGCTGTTCGATGCGATCAAGGCCCATTTCGCCGAGCTGTACGCGAAACGCTACCTCGCGCTGTCGATGGAACTGACCGAGTTCAGCGAAAGCGGCTCGTACAAGCACAACAACATCCACGCCCGCTACAAGCGGGCCGGCTGAACCCATTCCCGATCCGACCATGCTCGAACCCGCCCTCATCGACCAGCTCGCGCACCGTCTGCACGACGCCGAGCGCGCACGCACGCAGATCCGCCAGATCTCGCTCGACCATCCCGACATCACGATCGACGACGCGTATGCGATCCAGCGTGCGTGGGTGACCCTCAAGCTCGCGGAAGGCCGCACGCTGAAGGGGCACAAGATCGGCCTCACGTCGAAGGCGATGCAGAACACGTCGCAGATCGACGAGCCCGACTACGGCGCGCTGCTCGACGACATGTTCTTCGACGACGGCGGCACGATCCCGACCGGCCGCTTCATCGTGCCGCGCGTCGAGGTCGAGCTCGCGTTCGTGCTGGGCAAGCGGCTCACGGGGCCGAACTGCACGATCTTCGACGTGTACGACGCCGTCGATTACGTCGTGCCGGCGCTCGAGATCATCGACGCGCGCAGCCAGTCGATCGACCCCGATACGAAGCGGCCGCGCAAGGTGTTCGACACGATCGCCGACAACGCGGCGAACGCGGGCGTCGTGATCGGCGGCCGGCCGGTGCGCCCGCAGGACGTCGATTTGCGCTGGGTCGCGGCGATCATGTCGCGCAACGGCGTGGTCGAGGAAACCGGCGTCGCGGCCGGCGTGCTGAACCATCCGGCGAACGGCGTCGCGTGGCTCGCGAACCGGCTGTCGCGTTTCGACGTCGCGCTGGAGCCGGGGCAGATCGTGCTCGGCGGGTCGTTTACGCGGCCCTGCGCGGCGCGATCGGGCGACACGTTCAGCGTCGACTACGGTCCGCTCGGGACGATCCAGTGCTACTTCGAGTGAGGTGAGCGAACGATGCAGATTCCGTCGAATGTCTTCAAGGCCGCGCTCGCGCGCGGTGACGCGCAGGTCGGCCTGTGGCTCGGCCTCGCGAATCCGTACAGCGCCGAAGTGGTCGCGGGCGCCGGTTTCGACTGGTTGCTGATCGACGGCGAACATGCGCCGAACACGATCCCGACGATCCTCGCGCAACTGCAGGCGATCGCGCCGTATCCGTCGCATCCGGTCGTGCGCGTGCCGTGGAACGATCCGGTGATCGTCAAGCAGGTGCTCGATCTCGGCGCGCAGACGTTGCTCGTGCCGATGGTCCAGAGCGCGGACGAGGCGCGTGCGGCGGTGGCCGCGACGCGTTATCCGCCGCACGGGATGCGCGGTGTCGGCAGCGCGCTGGCGCGCGCGTCGCGGTGGAATCGCGTCGGCGAGTACCTGCATCGCGCGAACGACGAGATGGCCGTGCTCGTGCAGGTCGAGACGCGCGCGGGGCTCGATGCGATCGATGCGATTGCGCGGGTCGACGGCGTCGATGGCGTGTTCATCGGGCCGGCTGATCTTGCTGCCGATCTCGGCCATCTCGGCCATCCGGGGCACCCGGACGTGCAGGCCGCGATCGACGGTGCGATCCGCGCGATCAAGGCGGCCGGCAAGGCGCCGGGCATCCTGAGCGCGGATGAAGCGGCCGCGCGGCGCTATCTGGAAGCGGGCGCGTTGTTCGTCGCGGTCGGTGTCGATACGACGTTGCTGGCACGGAGCGCGGAGCGGCTCGCCGCGCAGTTCAAACGAAACGGCGACGACGCCGTGAAGCAGGGCGACGGCACGTATTGATGCGGCGGCGGGCGGTTTTCCCGTGCCGACCGCTGGCTTTTCGCCGCGCGGCTTCATGCATGCGCATGGCCGCACCTATCGCTGCGCTTGGCTTCCCGTTTCCATGTATTTCCCCGGCGTCGTCCCCAGCGCGCGCCGGAACATGTCGATGAACGCGCTCACGTTGTCGTATCCGAGATCGAGCGCGATCGTCGTCACCGGCACGCCGTCGGCAATGCGCTCCAGCGCCCGCAGCAGCCTGGCCTGCTGACGCCACTGCGCGAACGTCAGCCCCGTTTCGGCGACGAAGCGGCGGCTCATCGTCCGCGCGCCGATGCCGGCCCATTCGGCCCATTCCTCGAGCCGCCGGTCGTTCGCGAGATCAGCAGCCAGCGCATCGGTGATCTTCACGAGCCGAGGGTCTCGCGGCCGGACCAGCCCCAGCGCCTCGGCTTCCGATGCCGCGATTTCATCGAGGATCACGTCGGCGATCCGGGTCTGCGCGGCATCCAGATCGGCATCGCCCCAGCTCGCTGCACGCTGCACGGCTTCGCGCAGCAGCGGCGTCGTGCGGATCGCGCGCGGCGTGGCCGGCAGCGTCGCGCAGCGGGCTTCCGCGACGAACGCCGACCAGCCGGCGATCGGCCCGAACGAGCGCAGCGAATGCCGGCAATGCGGCGGAATCCAGATCGCATGGATCGCCGGCACGACCCACTCCTGATCGTCGAGGCCGATCGTCACCAGCCCGCTCAGCGCGCCGACGAGCTGGCCGCGCGCATGCGAATGCGGCGCGGTGATACGCGGGTCGCGTTGCGACAGGACGGCGGCGACCACGAACGGGCCGTCGTCGGACGTGACGAAGCGGGCGGGCAGGAGCGGATCGGACATGGCCGGATATCGGTATCGAATGGCTGTTATACCGGAGATCGGCCGGTTTCGCACGCCTACACTGCGTCCATCGATGACAACCGGAGCAAGACGCGATGCGAGCCGAACAGATGCTTCCCGACCATGCCAACCAAGTCGATGCCGGCGGAACGACGATCCGCAAGGGGACCGTCGGCGCGTTTCTGGTCAATGCGCGTGTATTGACCGATCCGAACGCCGCGCCGGCCGAGAGGGCGCGCGCGGAGGCCGATGCGATCGACGCATTGCCCGCGCTGCGTGCGCTCGGCCTGTTCGACGTGCTCGAAGTACGCGATCCCGCGCTGCGCGCATGGCTCGATGCCCGATAAAGGCCCACCCCTCCAGAATTGAAGGAATCACCATGAAAGCAGCAGTCGTTGAAGGCGCTGGACAACGTCCGGTTTATACGGAGTTCGAACCGCCGGGCGCGATGCCGGGCCACAGCCTGATCGACGTGACGGCGTCCGCGCTGAGCCGCATCGCGCAGGGGCGTGCGGCGGGGACGCATTATTCGTCCGTTGGCGGTTATCCGTTCGTCGTCGGTGTCGACGGCGTGGGGCGTCTCGAAGATGGTCGGCGCGTCTACTTCTTCGGTGCGCCCGCGCCGTTCGGCGCAATGGCCGAACGTACGATCGCGCCCGATACGCAGTGCGTGCCGCTGCCGGACGCGCTCGACGATGTCACGGCGGCGGCGATCGCGATTCCGGGGATGTCGTCGTGGGCGGCGCTGACCGAACGCGCGGGGTTCGTCGCGGGCGAGACGGTGCTCGTCAACGGCGCAACGGGGACGTCGGGGCGGCTCGCGGTGCGGATCGCGAAGCATCTCGGCGCGGCGAAGGTGATCGCGACAGGCCGCAACGCGGCCGCGCTGCAGGCGTTGCTGAGTGCCGGCGCGGACGCGGTGGTGTCGCTGCAGCAGGACGACGTGCATCTGGCGCGGGCGCTCGAACCGCATTTCCGCGCGGGCGTGGACGTCGTGCTCGATTATCTGTGGGGCGCCAGCGCGCAGACGCTGCTGGTTGCCGCCGCGAAGGCGCCCCCTGGCGGACAGCGGGTGCGCTTCGTGGAGATCGGCTCGATCAGCGGCGCGGACGTGTTGTTGCCGGGCGCCGTGCTGCGCGCGACCGCGATCGAGCTGATGGGCAGCGGCCTGGGCAGCGTGCCGTTGCCGCGCCTGCTGGCGTCGGTGCACGGCGTGTTCGAGGCGGCCGGGGATGCGGGCCTCACGATCGACACGCGCACGGTGCCGCTGTCGGCGGTCGGTGAACACTGGGGCGATGCGAGCAGCGTCGTGCGTCCGGTGTTCACGATGCGTGGCGAGTGAGCAGCGCATCGCCAGGCAGCGGGCCGGATGCGGCGTGAGCGTCGAGTTGCGCGGCAGCGTTCGGCCGGTCGCCGTCATGCCGCCGCGCGTAGCGTGGAAAGCAGGCGGGGCGGCTGATCAACCGCTGCCGCTCGTCACGTCGGCTTCAAAACCGCTGCTGAATCCCCGCCGTCACCCCGACCTGCGTGGTGCCATACCCGTTGAAATCGCGCGACACGCCGACCTTCTGGTCGTGTTTCGCGATCGCGAACGCCCCGGCCGCATACAGCACCGTGCGCTTCGACAGCGCGTACTGCGCACGCACCGACACCAGCGTCGGATCGGTATCCGTGCCGCCCTTGATGTTCTGGTGATAGACGGCCGCGATCAGCGAGAACGTCGGCGTGAACTGGTACGACCCGCCGAGCCAATACATGTCGCTCAACTGGTTCGCGGCCGTGGTGTGGAACGTGCGCCGATAGTTGCGATAGCCGGCCATCGTCTTCAGGTTGCCGAAGTCGTAGCTCAGGCCCGCGTGGATGCCCTGAATGTAGTTGACTGTATCGGCCGGCGTGACGCTGTCGGCCGCGCCGTTCTGCCGGTCGAACGTGACGACCGCCGCGAACGGCCCCGTCTCGTAGCCCACCGCGAAATCGTATTTCGAGCTGGTCTTCATGCTGCCCGGCACGTTGCCGAACCCGTACAGCGCGCCGAACTTGAAGCCGCTGAATTCGCCGTCGTAGCGCACCGCGTTCGACGAGCGCGTGAACAGGCCGTCCTTGCGGCCGCCGGTCGCCATCGACGAGGTCGCCCACGAGTAGTTCTGCGCGTAACCCATCGGATCGAACGGCAGCATGTAATCGTAAGTGACGGTGAAGTTGCGGCCGAGCGACAGCTCACCCCATTTGCCTTTCAGGCCGACCGTCGCGCGGCGCGCGAAGATCGAGTCGGGGCCGTCGTCCGAGGCGCCGTTCGCGAGGTCGATTCCGCTTTCGAGCCGGAACACGGCCTTCAGCCCGCCGCCGAGATCCTCGACGCCGCGCAGGCCCCAGCGCGACGTGTTCTTGTTGCCCGACTTCAGCTTGACCGAATTGCCGCCTTGCGGCGCCGCATGGTTCGTGAATTCGATACCGGCGTCCATGATCCCGTACATCGTGACCGACGACTGCGCGTGCGCGGCCGGCGCGGCGAGGCAGGCGGCCGCGGCTGAACCGGTGAGGACTACTGTTCGAATCGAACGTTCTGCGCGTGACTTCATTGACGGTGTCTCCTTGGTTCTTGTGGGTTGGGTGAAACGGATACGGCACGCAACCGCGCAATTGCCCGCGGCGGACGCCGGGAAGCGTCCGCCGGGCAGGAAGGCGGCTGCGTGGAGTGACAGGCGGCGGCACGCTGACCGCCACGATCGGGTCAGCCCGCTTTCGCGAACGCCCAGCAGTCGTTGGTCGGGAATTCGATCCAGTGCTTGCCGGCCGCGCGCGGTACATGGCCGAACGCACGCAGGCGCATCTCGCCGCAATGGAACAGGTACTCCCAGCGATCGCCGAGATACATCGACGTGACGAGGTCGGCCTGCAGGCGGTTCGCGCCCGGGCCGTCGGTGACCTGCACGCGTTCGAGACGGATCACGGCCTGCGCGTCCTGGCCCGGCGCGAGCGTGTCGCGGGCAAGCGCCTGCAGCTCCCAGCCGTCGCCGGCGAGCGTCACGCATTCGCCGTCGATCGCGGCGACGCGCGCGTCGATCCGGTTGTTGCTGCCCATGAATTCGGCGGTGTACAGCGAGCGCGGCGCGCCGTACAGCTCGGCCGGCGTGCCTTCCTGCTCGATGCGACCGTTGCGCAGCAGCAGGATGCGGTCGGACATCGCCATCGCCTCGGTCTGGTCGTGCGTCACGCAGAGCGCCGACAGCCCGAGCGACACGATCAGCTCGCGCAGCCACGCACGCGCTTCCTCGCGCAGCTTCGCGTCGAGGTTCGACAGCGGCTCGTCGAGCAGGATCACCGGCGGGTTGTAGACGAGCGCGCGGGCGATCGCGACGCGCTGCTGCTGGCCGCCCGACAGCTGATGCGGAAAGCGTTCCGCGAGATGGCCGAGGCCGAGCTGGTCGAGCGCGGTCTGCACGCGGCGCTTCTGTTCGGCCGGTGCGACACGGCGCAGCTTGAGGCCGTAGCCGACGTTGTCGGCGACGGTGCGGTGCGGCCACAGCGCGTACGACTGGAACACGAGGCCGAGCGAGCGCTGTTCGACCGGCAGGTCGACGCGCCGCGCGCCGTCGAAGAACACGCGGTCGTCGAGCTGGATGCGGCCGTCCGACGGCTGTTCGAGGCCGGCCACCGCACGCAGCAGCGTGGTCTTGCCGCTGCCCGACGCGCCGAGCAGGCACACGACTTCGCCGGCCTTCAGTTCGAACGACACGCCCTTGAGGATCGGGTTGGCGCCGTAGCTGAGGTGCAGATCGTCGACGATGAGCTTATCCATGAAGTTTCACTCCGAAGCGCAGGGCCACGCCGAGACCGGCGCCGACCATCGCGATGTTGATGACAGAGAGCGCCGCGACCTGGTCGACGGCGCCGGTCGCCCACAGCGACACGAGCAGCGCGCCGATCACTTCGGTGCCGGGCGACAGCAGGTAGACGGCCGTCGAGTATTCGCGCTCGAAGATCATGAAGATCAGCAGCCACGCGGCGAGCAGGCCGAAGCGCACGAGCGGCAGCGTCACGTCGAGCGACACGCGGCTGCGCGTCGCGCCGACGCTGCGGCCAGCTTCCTCGAGTTCCGGGCCGACCTGCAGCAGCGCGCTCTGGATGAGCCGCATCCCGTACGCGAGCCACACGACCGTGTACGCGATCCAGATGCTCCACATCGAGTTCTTCAGCTCACGAAGGCCGGGCACGAACAGGAAGATCCACAGGAACGCGAGACCGGCGAGGAGACCCGGCACCGCGCGCGGCAGCAGCACGAGGTAGTCGAGCAGCTTGGTCGCCCAGTCGGGGCGGCGGTGGCCGGCGAACGCGACGAGCGAGTAGAAGCCGATCGCGAGCGCGCCGCCGATCACGCCGATGCCGAGCGTGTTGACGATCGCGCGCACCAGGTTGTCCTGCTCGAACAGTTCGATGAAGTTCGATAACGTCAGCACTTCGGCGAGCGCGACGCCTTCGCCCCAGTTGGTCACGAACGCCCGCAGCACGATGCCCGAGATCGGCACGATCACGGTCAGCATCAGCCACAGCGCGACGATCGCGAGCGCGACCCAGCGCCACACGCCGAGCGGCAGCACGGTCGCGCGGCCGGCCTTGCCCTTCACGGTGACGAAGCGGCTCGCGGTCTTCAGCAGGCGGCGCTGCAGCAGCACGAGCGGGAACGTGATCGCGACGATGCACACGGCGACCGCGGCCATCAGGTGATACGACGGCACGCCGAGCTTGTTGGTCAGCTTGTACAGGTAGGTCGCGAGCACGAGGTGGCCTTCCGGATCGCCGAGCACGAGCGGCAGCCCGAACACCTCGAAGCCGAGGAAGAACACCAGCACGCCGGCGAACAGCAGCGCGGGCATCGTCATCGGCAGGCTCACGTCGAGCGCGACGCGGAACGGGCGGGCGCCCGTCACGCGCGCGGCTTCCTCGACGTCCGAGCCGAGGTTGCGCAGCGCGGCCGACGAATACAGGTACACGTGCGGCACGTGCGTGAGGCCGACGATCACCGTGATCGCGAAGATCGAATACACGTTCCAGGGCACGTTCTGTACCCCGAAGAGTTCCTTGAACCACACCGAGTAGAAGCCGACCGGGCCGACCGCGACCACGTAGCCGAACGCGAGCACCATCGGCGACACGAACACCGGCGTGAGCAGCAGCGGTTCGAGCCAGCGGCGGCCGGGCAGGTCGGTGCGCACCATCAGGAACGCGAGGATGCCGCCGAGCGGGATCGAGATGAACAGCATCCCGCCGGCGATGATGAACGAGTTCTTCACGGCCGACCAGAAGTCGGGATCGCTGAAGATGAAACGGAAGCCTTCGATGCCGAGCGTCTTGTTCGCGTCGAAGAAAGGTGCGGACAGCAGGCTCTGGAACAGGATGAAGCCGAGCGGCAGCGCGACCGCGATGGTCAGGACCGCGACGACGATCCAGCGCAGCATGCCGGCGAGCGGCTGCAGGCTGCTGACCGGCAGTGCGGGAATCGCGTCGCGCGGGCCGGTGGCGGGCGGAACGGCCGGTGCCGTGCCGCGTGTGCTGGTTGAAAGCATGAGTTCGCCCCTGCGGCCATCCGGATGGCCGCCTCAAGGAAGTCGGTAAGGGGAAGGGGGCGCCCGCGCGCGGTGCGGCGGGCGGCCCGAGGTCAGCGGCTCAGCGCATCAGCGCTTGATCGCCTGCTGCCATTGCTTCAGGAACGCGAGGCGCTTCGACTGGTCGAGATAGACCAGCAGGCCGGTGCCGATCTGGATCGGCTTCAGCGAATCGCCGAGTTCCTTCGTGAGGCTCGCGGCCGACGTTTCGCCGGTCACGTCCGCGCGGATCGCGTACAGGTTCGCCTGGTTCGCGATCAGCGTCTGGCCGCGCTTGGACAGCAGGTAGTCGACCCACAGCTTCGCGGCGTTCGGGTTCTTCGCCTTCTTCGACACCGTGGCGAGGCGGCTCACGACCTGCGTGTAGTCCTTCGGAAACACGTAGCCGATCGACTTGTCCTTCTTCGCCTTTGCATAGGCATACGAACCGATGATGTTGTAGCCGATCAGGTTCTCGCCCGACGAGATGCGCTCCATCATCGCGCCCGTGCTCGACTGCAGCTTCGGGCCGGTCGCGCCGATCGCCTTGACGAGTTCCCACGTGACCTTCTCGTTCACGTGCGCGTCCTGGGTCAGATAGTTGAAGCCGACGCCCGATTTCTCGATGTCGTAGGTCGTGACCTTGCCCTTGAACTTGTCGGCCTGCGTGGTGAGCAGCTTGATCAGGTCGGCGCGCGTCGTCGGCACTTCGTTCTCGGGGATCAGCCGCTTGTTGTAGACGATCGCGAGCGGCTCGAACGTCGTGCCGTACGCCTGCTTCTGGTACTGCGCCCATTGCGGCACGTTCGGGCTTTCGGGCGAATCGTAGGATGCCATCAGGCCGTCGTTGACGAGCTTGACCTGCAGGTCCATCGCCGAGCTCCACAGCACGTCGGCGCTGGTGCTGCTCGCCGCGTTCTCGCTGATGTAGCGGTTGTACAGCTCGGTGCTGTTCATGTCGTTGTACTCGACCTTCACGCCGTACAGGCTTTCGAAGTCCTTGATCAGCGGACGCACGAGGCCCGTGTCGGTGGTCGAGTAGACGATCAGCTTGCCTTCCTTCTTCGCGGCGTCGATCACGCCCTGGTAGTTCCCCGGGTAGCCGGCCGGAACCTGCGCGACGGCGCTGCCGGCGGCAGTGCCCAGAACGATCGCCAGCGCGACGGCGAGTTGCTTCGGTGCAAACGGCATGTCTTCCTCCAGTGATGCGTGGGTTTTGTTCGAGTGACGCGGATGTTAATTGCGGGGCACTTTCAGCCTGCTTTCATTCCGGTTCGCAATCGCGCCGTTCGTGTCATGGATTTCCCGAGGTCGACGCGGCGCCGACCGCGGGTTTCGCGGCGCGCGGCAGGGCTTGAAAGGTGGGGCGACGCGGGGGCGCGGGTTACGCGGAAGTGGCCAGCAGTTGGCCGAGGAGGCGGCCGCCATGCCGCGCGCGGGCGGCCGTCAGCGCGGCATAGCCCACGACGACGCCCGCTTCGCGGCGGGCGCTTCGACAGAAGCCGCGGATCGGTTGCAGCTCGACGCCGGCCGCGCGGGCTTGCGCGACATACGTGGCATCGTCGATGCCGGGCGGCAGCCACAGCACGAAATGAAAGCCCGCGTGCTCGCCCGTCACCCTGTACCGGCCGCCGGCATGTTTCTCGATCTGGTCGAGCACGATGTCGCGCCGCTGGCGGTACGCGTGGCGGGCGGCGCGCAGGTGCTTCGCGAAATCGCCTTGACCGATGAAGCGGGCCAGCGCCAGTTGGGGCGCGACGCCGACCGAGCGCGCGGTCGCGTGCCACACGGCGGACAGCGCCGGCCGCAGTGCCGACGGCACGATCATGAAGCCGATGCGCAGCCCGGAAAACAGCGTCTTGTTGAACGACCCGCAATAGATCACGCGGTCGCACGCGTCGAGCGATTTCAGCGCGGGCAGCGGGGCGGTCTGGTAGCTGAATTCGCCGTCGTAGTCGTCCTCGATGATCCACGTGCGGTTGCGCTGCGCCCAGTCGAGCAGTTCGAGCCGGCGCGAGACCGACATCGTGACACCGAGCGGCGCCTGATGGGCTGGCGTCACGTAGGCGGCGCGCGCATCGGGATGGCGATTCAGCGATGCGGTGTCGATGCCTTCCCGATCGACCGGCACGTCGATCACGGTCGCGCCCGCGATCGTGAAGATCTGCCACGCCGACGCATAGCCGGGGTCCTCCATCAGCACCGCCGAGCCGGGCGCGAGCAGCGTGCGTGCGACGAGGTCGATCGCGTGGCGGATGCCGGTCGTGATGACGATGTCGCCGGCCTCGCACGGGATGCCGCGGTATTCCCGCAGGTACGCGGCGATCTCGGCGCGCAGGCTTTCGACGCCCTGTGCCGGTGTCGCACCGAGATCGTCCGCAGTCGCGGCGAGCAGGCTGGCGCCGAGCGCCTTCTTCCATTGCTGCATCGGCAGCAGGCCGGGATCGGCGAGCCGCGCGACGAACGGGACGCCCGGACGCACGCCGTGCTCGGGCTCGGCCGGGGTGGTGGGCGCCGGGGGCGCGATGGTAGCGGGGAGCGGGCTGCCGTCTCGCGACCGCGCGGCCGCGCGCAGATAGCTGTCCGGCACCACCGCGCACACGTGTGTGCCGGAGCCTTGCGTGCGGGCGATGTAGCCCTCGGCGCACAGGATGTCGTACGCCGCTTCGACGGTGCCGCGCGCGATGCCCCAGCGCGCGGCCAGCGTCCGGCTGGATGGCAGCGGACTGTCGCCGGGCAGCAGGCGTTTCAGGATCGCGTCGCGGATCGTGTCGGCGATGCATTCCTGCTTCGAGTGCGGGCTGCCGCCCGACAGCCCGGCAGGGCGCGGCAGGTCCAGCGGAATCGCGGCTTTGCCTCGCGGCATAGTGGTCCAGTCGACAGTCGATTTAATGGTCCTTCAGCTTATATCACTTTCGCCTTAGATTGCTGTCGACCCCACTCATCCGGCCGATCCGGACTTACCGCATGAAGACGCGTTCATTACCCCGCCGGGGCTGGCTGTTCCTGTTGATGCTCGTCGTGTGCCTGCCGCGCATCACGATCGACGCATACCTGCCGTCGCTGCCCGCGATGGCGGATGCGCTGCACGGCACCGACGCGCAGCTGCAACTCACGCTGACCCTGTACATGGTCGGCTATGCGCTGTCGATGCTGGTGTCGGGGCCGCTGTCCGACCGTTATGGCCGACGGCCGGTGCTGCTCGGCTGCCTGTGCGTGTACGTCGTCGCGAGCGTTGCCTGCGCATGGTCGACCAGCATTCCGGCGCTGATCGCCGCGCGCGTGTTCCAGGCGCTGGGCGGCTGCTGCGGCACCGTGATCGGCCGGGTGATCGTGCGCGAGCGTTTTCCGGCCGCGACGCAGGCCACGATGCTCGGCCATATTTCGGCGAGCATGGCGCTGTCGCCGGTGGTCGCGCCGCTGGCCGGCAGCGCGATTGCCGAGTGGCTCGGCTGGCGCGGCGTGTTCGGCTGGCTGGCGGCGGGCGGGCTGGTCGCGACCGCGATGGTGCTGCGCTACCTGCCCGAGACCCGCGAGCGCGACGCGCGGCCGCCCGCCGGCGCCGGGCTGCTGCGGACCTACGCCGGCCTGCTGCGCGAGCGGCGGTTCCTGCGCTATTCGCTCGCGATCAGCTTTGCTTATTGCACCTACTATCCGTTCATCGCGGAATCGTCGACGCTGTTCCAGCGGCACATCGGCGTGTCCGGGCCGGTCTATGCGGCGATCTTCGGCGTGACCGTGCTCGGCTACCTGATCGGTTCAAGTGCGTTCGCGAGGACCGGTACGCGCCGGACAGCCGATTCGGTCATCGCGGCGGCGGCGGCCGTCAATCTGGTCGGCGCCGCCGTGCTGTGGGTCGGCGGCGCGCTCGCGCCGGCTTCGGTGACGGCGCTCGTCGCGCCGATGTTCGTCGTGATGATCGCGGTCGGGATCGCGATTCCGGCCTGTCAGTTCGCGGTGATGCAGCCGTACACGAAGATCGCCGGCACGGCGTCGGGGCTGTTCTTCTTTATCCAGATGGCGATCACGGCCGCGTGCGGCGGCGTGCTGGCGTGGCTATCGGACGGCACCGTGCATCCGATGATCGTCGTCACGGTCGGCGCGAGCGTCGCGTTCGTCGCGGTGGTGGCCGGTTTCCGCGAGCGGCGCGTGACCGGCGACGCGCGCATCGTGGCGCGCAACCAGCCTGCTGCCGAGCGCTGAGTCGCTGCGGCCGGCATCGCGCGCGGCGGCTTCGCGACACCCGCGCAACCCGTGTTTGCGCGAGGCGTGGAGACGGAAAGGATCATGTAATGTAGCGGGCTGTCGCTGACCTTACCGGAATCCCCATGCGTGTGCTGCTCGTCGAAGACAACCCGAACCTGGCCCAGTCGCTGAACGATGCGCTGAGCGCCGCGCGCTTCGCGGTCGATCACATGGCCGACGGCGAGGCGGCGGACCACGTGCTGCGCACGCAGGATTACGCGCTGGTGATTCTGGACCTCGGGCTGCCGAAACTGGACGGGCTCGAGGTGCTGCGACGACTGCGCGCGCGCCGCAACCCGGTGCCGGTGCTGATCCTCACCGCGCACGGGTCGGTCGAGGACCGCGTGAAGGGGCTCGATCTCGGCGCCGACGACTATCTCGCGAAGCCGTTCGAGCTGACCGAACTCGAGGCGCGCGCCCGCGCGCTGATCCGGCGCAGTCTTGGGCACGAGCATTCGCGCGTCGAGTGCGGGCCGCTTTCGTACGACAGTATCGACCGCAGCTTCCATCTCGCGGGCGAGCCGCTGTCGCTCACGCCGCGCGAGCGCTCGGTGCTCGAGGTGCTGATCCTGCGCAACGGCCGCGCGATCAACAAGGACACGCTGTCGGAGAAGATCTTCGGGCTCGACGAATCGGTCAACGCCGATGCGATCGAGATCTACGTGTACCGGTTGCGCAAGAAGCTGGAGAACACGGGCGTCGCGATCGTCACGCTGCGCGGGTTGGGCTATCTGCTCGAAGCGAAGGCGGAAGGATGACCCGCCCGAACCTGCGCGCGCAGGTCGCGCTGTGGCTGCTGCTGCCGCTGCTGGGCCTGCTCGCGCTCGACTCGTGGCTCACGTACCAGCGTGCGATGAGCGCCGCGCACGTCGCGTTCGACCGCACGCTGTCGTCGTCGCTGAAGTCGATCCGTGAAGGCGTGCGGCTCAACGACGGCGAGATCGAGGTCGACCTGCCGTATCTCGCGCTCGAAATGCTCGAATCGAGCGACGGCGGCAAGATCTACTACCTGATCCGCGAGGACAACGGCCACACGATCACCGGCTATCCGGACCTGCCGCTGCCGCAGGGCCGCGACGCGGGCGACGGCGCGTTGTTCGTCACGCGGTACTACGACGTCGTGTATCGCGGCGAACAGTTGCGGATGGCCGCACTGCGCATCCCGGTGCACGACGTGCCGACCGCGCAGTCGCGCATCGTGTGGGTGATGGTCGGCGAGACGATCGAGGCGCGCCAGGCGCTCGCGCGCGAGATCCTGATCGGGTCGCTGTTGCAGGAAGGGCTGCTCGTCGTGCTGGCGCTCGGGATCGTGTGGCTCGGCGTCGGCCGCGGGCTGCGGCCGCTGAACCGGCTGTCGGCCACCGTCGCCGCGCGCAGCGAGGACGACACGACGCCGCTCGACACGGGCGCGATGCCGAGCGAACTCGCGCCGCTCGTCGATTCGATCAACCAGTACATCGGCCGCACGCAGCGGATGCAGGTGGCGCGGCGGCGCTTCTTCGCCGATGCGGCCCATCAGTTGAAGACGCCGCTCGCGGCCGTCCAGGCGGGCGTCGAACTCGCGCTGCGGCCGGACGAGCAGCCGCGCGCGAACGTGCATCTGCGGCGCGCGAACGGCGCGGTGCGGCAGGCCGCGAAGATCGTCCAGCAACTGCTGTCGCTGTCGCGGCTCGATTCGGACAGCGGTCATGCGGTCGCGCACAAGCCGGTCGCGCTGCACCGGCTTGCCCGCAGCGTGACGCTCGACTGGTCGCCCGTCGCCCGCGCGCGCGACATCGATCTCGGCTTCGAACACGAAGCCGACGTCGACGTGCTCGGCCAATCCGACTTGCTCGGCGAGATGATCGGCAACCTGATCGACAACGCGATCCGTTATGCGGGCGACCATGCGGTGATCACGGTGCGTATCTCGCGCGACGGCGAACAGGCGCGGCTCGACGTGATCGACAACGGGCCGGGCATTCCGGCCGACGAACGCGACGCGGTGTTCGAGCGCTTCCATCGCGGCAGCAAGACGCAGACGGTCGAAGGCACCGGGCTTGGGCTGTCGATCGTGCGGGAAATCGCGCGCGTGCATCAGGGCAGCGTGACGCTGGCCGATGCGGCCGGCGGCGGCCTCGTCGTGACGATCCGGCTGCCGGCGGCGGCGGCGAGCGACGCGATGCCGCGCGCCGCGTGATCGGACGCGACGAGACGGCGCGTGAAGGGAATGCGGGGCGCTGTCCGGCTCCGGCTCAATCGCCGAAGCCGATCTCCGCTTCGACCGGCTGCCCGACTTCGAGCCACGCGCCCGCGCCTGCGACGACGATCGCGTTGATGCCGAACGTCAGCGCGCCGTCGTAGTTCGGGTTCGCGCGATAGGTCTGCATCGTGTCGGTCGGCTCGTGCGGCCATGCCGGATCGGGTGCGCCGGTGGCCTGGTCGATCGTCGGCATCGGGCAGCGCGTGCACAGCTTCACGAGCCGCAGCCGCACCGGCGTATCGCCGTCGACGTCGAGATGCTCGACGAAATCCTCTTCGTACGCATCGAGATCCGACACGACGATGTTCGGCCGGAAGCGGTTCATCGGAATGGCCGGCGCGCCTTTCGCGGCGAGCCGCGCGTTCAGGTCGTCGAGCGACGACTGGCCGATCACCAGCAGCGGATAGCCGTCCGCGAACTGCGTATGCGTATCGATCTCGCCGGTCCATTTGCGGTTGCAGCCGCGGCGCGCGTCGGGGCCGAAGCGTGCGAGCTTCGTCGGCACGCCGAGGAATTCGGTGAGCCATGCGGCCGTGTCGGCGCCGGTGTCGATCGCGTCGACGGTGTCGCGCCACACGGTCGCGGCGATCTTCGGCGTGGCGGGCGTCGCGTCGCCATCGAGCGGCGTGCGGATTTCCGGCATGCCCGGCGCGTTCAGCACGAGTGCATCGCCGTCGAGCGTCGGGCGGATCAGCGCGAGGCGCGGGTGCGTGCGCTGCGTGAGCATCTGCCCGTGCGGATCGGTGATCAGCCAGTGGCGGTCGTACGCGAGGCCCGTTTCCAGCAGTTGCGCGCGTGTCAGCGCGATGCCGGCGCAGGATTTGATCGGATAGACGAAGAGTTCGGTGATGGCTGGCATGACGCTGGCTGAAGGCGGGCTGATCGAAGCGCGATTGTGCCAGATCGTGCCGCAGCCGTTTGGGCGGCTGCGCGCCGCCCGCGCTCGTCACGCGAGCGGGAAGCCCGTGTCGAAGGTCGTGCGTACGTCGAGCGGCTGGCGCAGCAGCCCGGCCTTCAGGTAGAAGTCGGCCGTGCGTTGCTGCTCGGCGATCACCGGCGCGTCGATCGGCAGCCAGCGCGTGCCGCGGCGCTCGAATTGCAGCTTCGCGGCGGCCGGCGGAATGCCGATGATGCGCGCGAGCGCCGCCGAATACGCGTCGACGTGCCGGTACGACCAGGCCTGCGCGCGCACGACGCGCCGCAGGAAATCGTGCAGCACGTCGCGTTTCGATGCGATCGCCGCGTCGGTCGCCGCCAGATAGCTGAGGCCCGACCACAGCCCGCGGCCGTTGACCAGCACGCGCGCGCGGCCGCTCGTTTCGGCGAGCGCGGTATAGGGCTCCCAGGTTGCCCACGCGTCGATCGAACCGGTGGCGAGCGCCAGCATCGTGTCGGCCGGCGGCAGGAAGCGGAACGACACGGCGTCGGGCGGCAGGCCGGCCGCGTCGAGCGCCTTCAGCGTGACGAAATGGCCGATCGAGCCGCGCGTGGTGCCGATGCGCTTGCCTTTCAGGTCGGCCGCGCCTTTCAGCGCGGCGTCGGGCTGCACGAGCACGGCCGTGCCGTACGGATCGGAACGGTTCGCGCCGATCACCTTGATGCGGGCGCCCGATGCCAGCGCGAAGATCACCGGCGCGTCGCCGATCGGCCCGCAGTCGACGGCGGCCGCGTTCAGCGCTTCGGCGAGCGGTGCGGCGGCAGGAAATTCGGTCCACGCGATGTCGTACGCGAGGCCGTTCAGTTCGCCGGCCGCTTCGAGCAGTGCGCGCAGCCCGCCTTTCTGGTCGCCGGCGCGCAGCAGCGGGCGTGCGCCCGATTGCGCGCGCACGACGGCGGGGGCGGCGGCGATCGTGGCAAGGGCGCTCGCCTGGGCGAGGAAGTGGCGTCGGGTCGGATTCATCGTGAAGTTCGGTTGAGGGAAGGGTTCATGAATTCAATGCGGGAGCCCGGCTTGTACGTCGCGCACTGGTTCCCGATCGACGCGCAGCAGCAGTGCGGTCAGCGCGTCGCCGCGGGTGGCCGGCGTGGACGGCCGGACAGCCGCCGTATCCGAGCGGCACAGCAGGTCGGCGTCCGACCAGCCGGCGCTGCCCGGCAACGCACGCGCGCGCAGCCAGCCGCGTCGATCCGCAAGCAGTTGCGTGCCGCCGAGCGCATCGGGCGCGACGCCGGCAATCGTCGCGAACGCGCGCCACGCATCGACGGTCGTCGCGACGCAGTTCGCACGCGAGCCGGTCGACGATGGCACCGACACCCCGTTTTCGGTGACCAGCAAGGTCTGCCAGCGGGCGTCTTCCTGCGGTGGCGTCGCGCCGGGCGCAAGCGCGACGACGCGCACGCGCTGGCCTTCGCGCCAGCGCTCGAGCGCTTGAGGCGCGGCGTCGCCGCACCGCACGTCGAGGGCCGGCAGCGGGACCGGCACCGGCCACGCGCCTTCTGCCTGCGCGCCGCTGCCGGCAGCCAGCGCTTTCAGGTAGTCGAGCACGGCCCAGGTGTCCTGCGGGCCGAGGGTCGCCGCAAAGCCGGGCATCGTCGGCGCGCCGTGCTCGTCCTGCGTGCCGTGGCGCACGCGCCAGAACAGTTCGCCGTCGAGGCGACGCGCGAGCAGCGCGCCGGCGAAGGTCGGCGGCCAGTGCGCGAGCGTGGCCGCGAGCGGCCCTTCGCCGCGTCCGTCCGTGCCGTGGCAGGCCGCGCAATGTTGCGTGTACAGGTGCGCGCCGCGCATCACGTTCGCTACGGAAAACGGCGCGGGATCGCGCTGAAAGCTGGTCGGCACGGCCGGCGCGAGCCACAGCGACGCGGGTGGCCACGGCGCGAACCACGCGACGGCCAGCGCGGCGATGGCCAGCACGACACGCCACTTGCGCGAAGCCAGCGCGGTGCACGCGAGCACGACGGCCAGCGCCGTCGCGCCACAGGCGAGCGCGAGCTGCCGCGTGAGCCCCGCGTCGATGCGCAGCGTCTCGAGCGCGATGCGATGCGCCCACGGCCACGCGGCCTGTCCGTCGGCGTCGCCGGTCAGGCCGATCGCGTGCAGCCCACGCGCCAACGCGATTTGCGCGCGATACAGCAGTTGCAGGAACGCGATGGCCCAGTCGGCGAACGGCGGCGCGTTCATCGCGCGCGTCCCCGGTGGATCGCGGTCAAACGTCGAACGGCATCCGGCATCTACCAGCTCGCATCGAGCCCGAGATGCCGCAGCGCGTCGTGCCGCAATTCGGCGAGGCGCGGGTCGCCGCGATGGCGCGGGTAGGGCAGGTCGACGCGCAGTTCGGCGACGATCGTTGCCGGGCGCGGCCCGAACACGATCACGCGCTGCGCGAGGAACAGCGCTTCTTCCACGTCGTGCGTGACGAGCAGCGCGGAGAAACCGTCGCGTTGCCACAGCGCGGTCAGCTCGGCCTGCATCGTGAGCCGCGTCAGCGAATCGAGCTTGCCGAGCGGTTCGTCGAGGATCAGCAGGCGCGGATCGTTGACGAGCGCGCGGGCGAGCGCGACGCGCTGCGCCATCCCGCCGGACAACTGATGCGGAAACACGTTCGCGAAGTCCTGCAGCCCGACGCGCGCGAGCGCATCGTCGACGCGATGCTGCGAGGCACGCGCCACGCCGCGTGCTTCGAGGCCGAGCGCGACGTTCGCGCGCACGCGCCGCCACGGGTACAGCGTCGGGTCCTGGAACACGACGATGCGCGACGGATCGGGGCGCTCGATCGGCACGCCATCCTGCGCGATGGTGCCTTGCCGTGCGGCGTCGAGCCCCGCGACGAGGCGCAGCAGCGTCGATTTCCCGCAGCCGCTCGGGCCGAGCAGCGCGACGAATTCGCCGGCCGCGACCGACAGCGACACGTCGTCGAGCACCGGCAGCGCGCCGTCGGGGCCGTCGAACGCATGGCTCACGCGGCGGATGTCGATGCGCGCGCCGCGCGGCGGCGTGACGGCGGGCGCCGCGGCAGTGGCCGCGGACGGTTCGAGTACGGCGGCGCTTACCATTTGACGGTTCCTTTCTGCCAGGCGAGCACACGGTCGCGCACGGCGAACAGCAGCGCGATCAGCCCGGAAAACAGCAGCGCCATCACGATCAGCGCCGCATACATGTTCACGTACGACGCCCAGCCCTGCGCCCAGCTCAAATACCAGCCGAGCCCCGACTTGACGCCCATCATCTCGGCGACGACCAACACGGTGAACGACGCGCTCAGCCCCATGAAGATGCCGACGAACACGTGCGGCAGCGCGGCCGGAATCGCGACGCGCAGCACGAGGAAGCGTGCGTTCGCGCCGAGCGTGCGCGCGACGTCGTAGTACTGCTTGTTCACGCTCGCGACACCGGACCACGTGAGCACGGCAACCGGGAAGCCCGTCGCCAGCGCGATCAGGAACGCGGCGGCCGAATAGCTCGACGGGAAGAAGTAGAACGTGAGCGGCAGCAGCGCGGTGGCCGGCACCGGCCCGAGCACGCGCAGCACCGGATGCACCCAGTAGCCGATCCGGCGCGACCAGCCGATCGACACGCCGACCGCGAAGCCGACCGTGACGCCGTACGCGAAGCCGAGTGCGAGCAGCTTCAGCGTGTTGGCGGCGCTGCCGGCGAGGCGCGGCCAGTCGTCGACGTAGACCTCGATCAGCGCCTGCGGCGGCGCGAAGAACGGCGTCGGCAGCCAGCCGGTTTTGGCGGTGACGATTTCCCACGCGGCGAGCACGAGCGGCAGCGCGACGAGCCACGGGCCGGCCGGCCGTACCCGCGCGAGCCGCGTGCGGGTCGCAGGGACGAGATGGCCGAGCGTCGCGGCGGCGAGCAGCAGCGCGGCGATTGTCCACGCGGCCGTGCCGAACGTGTCGGTGTACGCCCAGTCGCTGAAGCCTACGATCCGGTTCGGCCACAGTTGCGTGAGCGCGCCGAGCGCGGCCCATGCGAATGCGGCGGCGATCCCGGTCGGCCAGATGCGCTCGCGCCGCGCTTGCGCGGCCAGCGTGGCTTCGCACGTCGTGCAGGCTGCGCGCGCGGAACCTGGAGCGTTGGCGGCGGCGCCGGCCGGAGCCGACGCGGTGCGTGCGGCGGAAGCGTGTTCGATCGTCGACATCGCGTTACCCCAGTACGTTCGCATAGACCTGCTGCGCGAAGCGCTGCGGGTCCGTGCTCTTCTTCAGCACGCTGATGCGGCGGAAATCGTCCGCATAGAACGCGATTTCCTGCTGCAGGTCGACGTTGGTCGGGTGATGCGTGTAGGTGAGCGTCGCATACAGCTTGCGCAGATCCTCGGGGCTGATCTTCGGCGAATACTTCGCGAACACCTTGGCGGCTTCGTTCGGGTTGTCGTGCGTGTATTCGGTGGCCTGCACGATCGAGCGCGCGAGCGCGGCGGCCGACGGCCGGTCGTTGCGCACGAGGTCGCCGCGCGCGCCGATCACGCAGCACACCTTGCGCGCGTATTCGCCGGACAGGTTGGTCGCGAGTTCGGTGTACGCGCCGTTGCTGCGCTTTTCGAGCAGATACAGATTCGGGTCGCCGTCGGCGATCGCGTGGATCTCGCCCTTGTCGACCGCGACGCCGAGCAGGTCGGCCGGATACTGCCGCCACGTGATGTCGCGCTCCGGATCGACGCCATTTTTCGCGAGCAGGATCGAGAAGAAGTGCTTGCCGGGCGCGGCGAGATCGCTGACGCCGACCGTCTTGCCCTTCAGCGCCTGCAGCGTCGTGACGCCGGCCGCCTTCGCGCCGAGCAGGCGCACGCAGCCGCCGTGCGAACTGCCGATGATCTTCACGTCGAAGCCGGCTTCGAGCGGCTTCAGCCAGCGGTGGATCATCCCGACCGCCGCATCGGCCTTGCCGGTCGCGATCGATTCGAGCAGTTGATCGGTCGAGCCGCTGTAGTTGATCAGATCGACCTGCAGCCCGTTCTTCTCGAAGAAGCCGCGCTCCTGCGCGACGACGATCGGCGTCAGGCAGAACGCGTTCTGGTTCCACGCGAACGTGAGTTTCTTCAGCGGCGGCGCGGACCACGCCTTGCGGCCGAGCGTGATCGCAGGGACGGCGAGCGCGGCGGCGCCGGCCGCGCGCAGCAGCCGGCGGCGTTGGTCGTCGTGCGTGTCGGCGGGCGCGGGTGCGGTGGTGTGGGTCATTGTGTGGTCTCCGGGGTGGCGCAAGGGCGGCTCAGTCGAGCAGATCGGGTTCGTCGGCGACGACGCGCGCGAACAGGCTGTCGAACGCATGCAGCGCACCGTCGGGGCCGCCGATCTGGCCATGCGTATGACGCGCGGTCGCGTGATCGATCGGTTGCGGCGTGCCGGCCGCTTCGGCCAGCAACTGCGTGTGCGCGGCATTGTCGAGCGCGATGTACCACCACGCGGCGGCCTCGACCGTCGGGCCAGCCGTCAGGATGCCGTGGTTCTTCAGGATCACGCCCTTGTGCGTGGTGCCGTCCGGCTTCGCGAGCGCATCGGCGATCCGCGCGCCTTCGCTGGTGTCGACGACCATCCCCGTGAAATCGTCGAACAGCGCGTGGTCTTCATAGAACACGCACGCGTCCTGCGTGAGCGGATCGAGCGGGCGGCCGAGCGTCGACCAGGCCTTGCCGTAGGTCGAATGCGTGTGCGCGGCGGCGACGACGTGCGGATGGGCTTCGTGGATCGCCGCATGGATCGCGAACGCGGCCTTGTTCAGCGGCCGTTGACCGATCGCGGTTTCGCCGCGCGCGTTGACGAGCAGCAGGTCGGAGACCTTGATCTGCGAGAAATGCACGCCGAGCGGGTTCACCCAGAAATGATCGGGCAGCTCCGGATCGCGCGCGGTGATGTGGCCGGCGAGGCCCGACGCGAAGCCGAAGCGCGCGAACAGGCGGAACGCGGCCGCGAGCCGCTCCTGCCGGTGGCGGCGCTCGGCGGCCACGTCGATGCGCGGCGCGGGCGGGTCGAACCAGAAGTGCTGGCGCGGGGTGTCGGCGAGCACGAGGCCCGATGCGGTACGGTCGGGCGACGAAAGGACGGCGGACATGGTGGCGTAGGGCTCCGTATGGTTCCGTGGGGCTCAGGCGGCGCGGCGGGCCGCGTCGCGTGCGGCGACGGCGCCGCGCACGCGCGGAATCAGTTCGCGGCCGTAGTCGATCGCGTCTTCCAGCGGATCGAAGCCGCGGATCAGGAACGTCGTCACGCCGAGGTCGTAGTAGTCGAGCAGCGCGTCGGCGACCTGTTCGGGCGTGCCGACGAGCGCCGTCGAATTCGAGCGCGCGCCGGTGAGCTTCGCGATCTCGGTCCACAGCCGCTTGTCGACGCGCGAGCCGCGCTCGGCCGCGGCGAGCAGGCGGCGCGCGCCTTCGCTCTGCTGCGGGCCGCCGGCGCCGAGCCCGGCCGCTTCGCGCAGCCGGCGCGTTTCGTCGAGGATGCGGTGCGCACGCGCCCATGCTTCGTCCTCGGTCGCCGCGAGGATCGGGCGGAACGACACGGAGAAGCGCACCTGGCGGCCGTGCTTCGCGGCTTCGGTGCGCACGCGGGTCGTCAGGTCGCGCACCTGGTCGAGCGATTCGCCCCACAGCGCGTAGACGTCCGCGTGCTTGCCGGCCACCGCGAGCGCCGCTTCCGACGCGCCGCCGAAGTAGATCGGCACATGCGGCTGCTGAAACGGCTTCACTTCCGAGAAACCCTGCTTGAACCGGTAGTGCGCGCCGTCGTGATCGAACGGCTGCGGTTCCGTCCAGATCCGCCGCAGGATGCCCAGGTATTCGTCGGTGCGCGCATAACGCGCGTCGTGATCGAGGAAATCGCCGTCGCGCTGCTGCTCGCTGTCCGAGCCGCCGGAGATGAAGTGCACGGCGAGCCGGCCGCGGCTGAACTGGTCGAGCGTCGCGATCTGCCGCGCGGCGAGCGTCGGCGCGGTGAAGCCCGGGCGATGCGCGAGCATGAAGTGGATGCGCTCGGTCGCGGCCGCCGCGAACGCGATCGTCAGCGTCGCCGACGGGCCGGTCGAGTGATGCGGCACGAGAATCCGGTCGAAGCCGGCCGTTTCGTGGGCGCGGGCAAAGTCGCGCACATAGTCGGGATCGACCACGGGGCCGGACGCCGGGTGGATTTCCGACTGTTTCTGGCTCTGGATCATGCCGATGAATTCGACGCTCATCTGGGTCTCCGGTGCAGGGACGTTCCGGCGCACGGCCGGGCGGGAATGGAGCGCAGGTTAACGCCGCGATCATGCGGAATGGAAATAATCAATCCCGATTTGAATATCAGATTTGCATGGTTTGGGGGCGCATGCGTTGCGCATACGCTGTGGGCTCGTGAATGATCGGGCGCGCGCGGGTGCCGCGTTTGCCGCCTTTGTCGTCTTTTCGCCGCCGTGTTCGACCTACCCAGGGAATCCGTTTCGATGTCCGCCAGCCTTGCCGCTTCCTCGCCGTCACCGCAACCTGCGCTGCGCCTTCTGCCTGCCGATGCGGCCGGCACCGCTGACGTTGCAGACGCCGACGAGACGAACGACGCGCGCCTCGCCGCGCTGCTCGAGCGCCTCGCCCCCGAACTCGCCGCCGATGCGGCCCGCAACGACATCGACGGCCGCTTTCCGCACGAGAACTTCGCGCGGCTGCATCGCGCCGGGCTGATCGCGCAGGTCGTGCCGCGCGAGCATGGCGGCGCCGGGGCGACGCTCGCGCAGGCGAGCCGGATCGTCGCGGCCGTCGCCGGGGCCGATCCCGCCACCGCGCTGGTGTTGACGATGACGTATCTGCAGCATCGCGCGCTCGGCCGCGCCGACAACCGCTGGCCGGCGCAGGTGCGGCGCGCGGTGTTCGACAGCGCGGTCGCGCACGGCGCGCTGATCAACGCGCTGCGCGTCGAGCCCGCGCTCGGTTCGCCGTCGCGCGGCGGGCTGCCGGCGACCATTGCGCGCCGCGACGGCGACGGCTGGCGGCTGTCGGGCCACAAGCTCTACAGCACCGGCATTCCGGCGCTGCGCTGGCTGGCCGTGTGGGCGCGCACCGACGAACCGGCGCCGCGCGTCGGCGTGTTTCTCGTGCCGCGCGAGCGCGCGACCGACGGCGAGCGCATCCGCGTGATCGAAAGCTGGAATCATCTTGGCCTGCGCGCATCGGGCAGCCATGAAGTCGTGTTCGACGAGGTGCCGCTGCCGGCCGAATATGCGGTCGACGTGCGCGCGCCGGACGCATGGGCCGTGTCGGCCGCCACCCATGCGGATGCCGACGCGCAGGCCGATCAGCAGGCGTGGATGGTCGCGCTGCTCGGCAGCCTGTACGACGCGGTGGCGCGCGCATCGCGCGACTGGCTGGTCGAATTCGCGACGACGCGTGCGCCGAGCGGGCTCGGCGCGCCGCTCGCGACGCTGCCGCGCGTGCAGGAGGCGGTCGGCGAAATCGAGGGCTGGCTGCACACGAACCGGGTGCTGCTCGACGATCACATCGCGCGCACCGACGCCGGCAATGCGCCGTCGGTGACGACCAGCGGTCTCGTCAAGCGCACCGTGACCGAGCAGGCGATCCGGACGGTCGAGCAGGCGCTGAAACTGTCGGGCAATCACGGGTTGAGCCGCACCAATCCGCTGGAGCGCCACTATCGCGACGTGCTGTGCAGCCGCGTGCATACGCCGCAGGACGATGCGATCGCGGTGGCGGCGGGGCGGGCGGCGCTCGATGCGGCGCCGCGCGGGCAGACGCACGCGGCGGCGGACGCAGCGTCACGCAACGGGGGCGAACGCGGTCGACATGATGCGTGAGCCGGGCCGGGGTGCCGGGCACGGCAACGGCGTGGCGCGCCGCGCGGCCGTCGTGGCCACGACGGCCGCCACAGTCAGGTCAAGCGGCCTTGTCGTGCGATCGCTCGGGCAGCGCGAACGCGGCGCGCGCATGCGCGGCGATGGCCGCGAGCGGCGCGTCGAAACGGGCCGCATCGTGCCGGCGCAGCAGCCACAGATCGATCTGCGGCTTGAAATCGGCGAGTGGCACGATGTCGAGCGCGTCGCGCAGCGGGCTGCCTTCGACGAGCGGCAGCGGCATCAGCCCGAGGCCGAACCCGTTCGCGACGCTCTGCAGTTGCAGGTCGCGGCCGTACGCGTCGAGCGTGACCGGCATCGGCAGACCCTGGGCGTCGAGCGCGCGCCGCAGGCCCGCACGAAAACCGCAGCCGTCCGGATTGAGCACCCAGCCGCGCGCATGGCAATCGGCGAGCCGGTAGCTGCGGCGCGGCCAGTCGCCCTTGCGGCCGACCGCGACGAGCCGCGTGTCCAGCAGCCGAACGCCTTCGACCTGCGCCGGCAGCACCATTTCGCGGGCAAGGAAGACGAGCGCCGCATCGAGTTCGCGGCGGGCGATGCGTTCGACGAGCAGGCCGCCCCATGCAGTCGTGACCTGCGTCGCGAGCGCGGGCCATTGCGCGGCGAGATCGCCGATGAGCGCCGGCAGCATCAGCTCGCCGAGCCCCTGCGTGACCCCGATCCGGAATTCGCCGGCCGGCGGCTGCTGGCCGGCCGTCAGTTCGCGCAGCGCGTCGACCTCGCGCAGGATCGCGCGACACTGTTCGAACACCTGCCGGCCGATGTCGGTCGGGCGCGGCGGCTTCGTGTTGCGGTCGAGCAGCGTCACGCCGAGCGCTTCCTCGAGATTCTGGACGCGCCGCGTGATCGCGGGCTGCGTCATCCCGAGCTCGGCCGCGGCCTGGCTCAGGGTCTGGCAGCGGACGACCGCTGCAAAAGCGTCGATATCGCTAATTTTCATGTTTGTTCTGCATGGTCTTTCAGGTGCATCATGACGATCCATTATATTCGGCATCATATTCGAGGAGACGGCCGATGAGTACGCTTTCGTTGCAACAGACGCCGCTGCGCCCGTTCGTCGAGGGTCTGGATGCGCTGCTCGCGTCCGGCGCGAACGAGGCGCGCATTCTCGACGAGGGCGGCGCGCTGCTCGCCGCGCTCGTCGAACACGACGACTGGTTGCCCGACGCGTTCGCGCAGCCCGATCCCGAGCGCTACCGGCAGTACCTGCTGCATCTCGACCCGGACGAACGCTTCTCGATCGTCAGTTTCGTGTGGGGGCCCGGCCAGGCGACGCCGATCCACGACCACACGGTGTGGGGGCTGATCGGGATGCTGCGCGGCGGCGAGTTCTCGCAGCCGTACCGGTTCGACGCGGCCGGCAAGCCGGTGCCTGCCGGCGACGCCGTGCGGCTGCGGCCGGGCGAGGTCGAGGCCGTGTCGCCGCGCATCGGCGACGTGCATCGCGTGACCAACGCGTTCGCCGACCAGGTATCGATCAGCATCCACGTGTACGGCGCGAACATCGGCAAGGTCGAGCGCGCGGTGTACCTGGACGACGGGACCGTGAAGCCGTTCGTGTCGGGCTATTCGAATGCCTGACGCACGGCCCGCTGGCGTGACCCGTTGCGGGCGCGCGCCGGCAGGGCCACGCTCGATCCGTTCCGCTTCATTCACCGACTTCAACGCATTCAACATAGAGACATCGTGACGCAATCCGCCGATTCCATTTCCCGCTTTCCCGTCGCGTCGTACGAGGATGTACGCGCGCGCCTGCTGGCCCGCGACGAGATCGCGCTGATCGACGTACGCGAGGAAGATCCGTACGCACAGGGCCACCCGCTGTGGGCGGCCAACTTTCCGTTGTCGAAGCTCGAACTCGACGCATGGACGCGGATTCCGCGCCGCGACACGCCGATCGTCGTGTTCGGGGAAGCGGGCGGCGAGGATCTCGCGCCGCGCGCGGCCGCGACGCTCGCGCGGCTCGGCTACACCGACGTGCGGCTGCTCGACGGCGGCCTCGCGGGCTGGGTCGCGGCGGGCGGCGAACTGTTCATCGACGTGAACGTGCCGAGCAAGTCGTTCGGCGAATGGGTCGAGGCGGAGCGCCATACGCCGTCGCTGTCCGCGCAGGAGGTCCAGGCGCTGATCGATGCGAAAGCCGATGTCGTGATCGTCGACGCGCGCCGCTTCGACGAGTACCAGACGATGAACATCCCGACGTCGACCAGCGTGCCGGGCGCGGAACTCGTGCTGCGCGTGCGCGCGCTTGCACCCGATCCGCGCACGCAGGTGATCGTCAACTGCGCGGGCCGCACGCGCAGCATCATCGGCACGCAATCGCTCGTCAACGCGGGGCTGCCGAATCCGGTCGCCGCGCTGCGCAACGGCACGATCGGCTGGACGCTGGCCGGCCAGACGCTCGAGCGCGGTG
The DNA here is from genome assembly GCF_001319805.1 of Burkholderia sp. E168m22. Taxonomy (NCBI): domain Bacteria; kingdom Pseudomonadati; phylum Pseudomonadota; class Betaproteobacteria; order Burkholderiales; family Burkholderiaceae; genus Burkholderia; species Burkholderia sp. E168m22. The sequence goes on along the minus strand of NZ_BBSK01000094.1, from coordinate 15,628 downwards.
CGGCGCGCCGCTTTCCGGACGAGATCGACGCGACGCAGCGCGCCGAAGCCCGTCAGGCTGCCCGCGCGGTGGCCGAGCGCGCGGGCGTGCCGCGCATCGCGCTCGAGGACGTCGCCACGCTCGACGAACCGGGCCGCACGCTGTACCGCTTCGACGTGCGCACGCCCGAGGAATACGAAGCCGGGCATCTGCCGGGCTTCCTGAGCACGCCGGGCGGCCAGCTCGTGCAGGAGACCGACCATCACGCGGCCGTGCGCGGCGCGCGGATCGTGCTGGCCGACGACGACGGCGTGCGCGCGGACATGACCGCCTCGTGGCTTGCCCAGATGGGCTGGGACGTGCGCGTGGTCGAGCCGGCGGGCACCGCGGCATTCTCCGAGCGCGGCCAGCCGCCGCGCGACGTGCCGGCAACGCCGCCCGCCGCCGACGTGTCGCCCGCGACGCTCGCCGGCTGGCTGAAGGAGGCCGCGCCCGGCGAGCTCGCGATCGTCGACGTGACGGCCAGCGCGAACTACGTGAAGCGGCATATTCCCGGCGCGTGGTTTGCCGTGCGCGCGCAGTTGCGCGACGCGCTGGCGACGATTCCGCCCGCGAAGCGCTACGTGTTCACGTGCGGATCGAGCCTGCTGGCGCGGTTCGCGGCGGATGACGCGCGTGCGCTGCTGCCGGCATCGGCCGAGATCCGGGTGCTGACCGGCGGCACGGCCGCGTGGATCGAGGCCGGGCTGCCGCTGGAGAGCGGCGAGACGCATCTGGCGTCGCCGCGCGTCGATCGCTACCGGCGTCCGTACGAAGGCACCGACAACGCGGCCGCCGCGATGCAGGCGTATCTCGACTGGGAATACGGGCTGGTCGACCAGTTGAAGCGGGACGGCACGCACCACTTCAACGTGATCTGAGCGATGCGGGCAACCGGGTGCGGCGCGTCGTGCGCGGCGCCCGGTCACGAAGCGGATCGGCGCTTCGTATCAGCGCTTGAACGTATCGACGGCCGTGCGGCCGACGGCCGGATCGTCGGTGAAGAAGCCGTCGATCCCCGCGCGCAGGTATGCCTGGATCTCGCGCACCGACCCGGCCGTGTTGCGCGTGGCCGGCGTGCCGCCGTCCTTCAGCGACGCGGGCAGGAAGTTGTTCTCCGGGCGGAACGTGTACGGATGCACGACGAGACCGGCCTCGTGCGCGTAGCGCACGTACGGCGTCGGCTGCTGCAGCGTGCCGTCCGCGGCGACCGCGATGATCGACGTCTTGTACGGCCCGACGCCGTTCGCATAGGTCGCGATCTCGCGCATGCCGTCGCGCGTCGACAGGTCGCCGTAGGTGCGCGTGTCGTTCGCCTTCACGAAGTCGTACGGGCGCTGCTGCGCTTCGTCCATCAACTGCACGAGCTTCCAGTTCGGCTGGCTCGACTTGATCCGGTTGCGGATCGTCTTCAGGTTCGCGACTTCGAACGACTGGATGTAGACGGTCGCGGTGCGCGACGTGTACGCATCCTTCAGCAGCGCGTCGACGAGGCGATCCTCGAGCGGCAGGCCGATCGACTGGAAGTAGGTCGGATGCTTGGTTTCCGGGTACAGGTGGATCGTGCGGCCGGTCTGCGCGGACATCTGCTTCGCGAGCGCGACGATCTCGTCGAACGTCGGAATCTCGAACTGGTCGTTGTACGCGGTATTGGCGGGGCGTACCTGCGGGATGCGCTCACGCGCCCGCAGCGTCTTCAGCTCGGCGAGCGTGAAATCCTCGGTGAACCAGCCCGTCAACTGCGTGCCGTCGATCGTCTTGGTCGCCTTGCGGCTCGCGAACTGCGGCAGCGCGGACACGTTCGTCGTGCCCGAGATCTCGTTTTCGTGGCGCGCGACCAGCACGCCGTCGCGGGTCGACACGAGGTCGGGCTCGATCACGTCCGCGCCGTCCTCGATCGCCTTGCGGTACGACGCGAGCGTGTGTTCGGGGCGCAGCGCGCTCGCGCCGCGATGGCCGACCACCTGGACCTTCGCGGAAATTGGCTGCGTGGGATCGCGCGTCAGATCGTCGCCACCGCCGCACGCGGCGAGCAGGAACGCGGCGGCACAGGCGAACGGGGCGTAGCGCAGGGAGGTCGGGCGCTTGAGGAGCATGTCGATGAACCTTCGAAAACGGAGTCGGAAAGGAGGCGGAAAGGAGGCGGAAAGGAGCTCGCGCCGGCGGCCCGGCGGGGAGCCCGGGCTGAACGGAGTCGAACGGTGCGCGATCGTCGCATCGAATAATTACATATGTATTACTTCGACCTTTCCGTTTTGCTTTGAAGGCGCGACGTGCAGGGCAGCGCGAGTGACGGCGGGCTGCTGCGCACCGCATTCCGGCCGTCGCAACGAGTTCGTGCGCCGGATGCACTAAACTTGCGGGAATTTTGCATCGCCGCAGCGGGGCCGAGGCCCGCCTGGCGCGACGATGCGGCGACTCGCGGGCCGGCGCGGGCGCCCGGCGCCCGTGTGCGTCCGGGGCCCGCGCCGACCGATTTTTCCCGACCCATGACGACCCATACCGATCCCGCCTATCTGCTCGGCGAACTGCTGAAGAACGTTTCCCGCTCCTTCTACCTGACGCTGCGCGTGCTGCCCGACGGCATGCGCGACCCGGTCGGCCTCGCGTATCTGCTCGCGCGCGCGGCCGACACGATCGCCGACACGGCGCTCGTCGCGCCTGATCGCCGCGCGGCGCTGCTGACCGACCTGCGCGACGACATCGAACGGCTCGGCGATGGCGCGGCGCTGTCGCGTTCGCTCGAGGACGTGACGCGGATGCAGACCGATTCGCACGAACACCTGCTGCTCGGTTCGATGGAGCCGATGCTCGCGCTGCTGCGCGCGCAGCCGGAGGCCGATCGCGCGTCGATCCGCAAGGTCGTCGCGACGCTCACCGCGGGGATGGAGTTCGACCTGCGCACGTTTCCGCACGAGCAGTCGGGGCAGGTCGCATCGCTGCCGACGCGCGACGTGCTCGACCGCTACACGTACCTGGTCGCCGGCTGCGTCGGCGAGTTCTGGACCGACATGACGGGCGCGCACACGCGTGCCGCGCGCGGCTGGGATCTGTCGGACATGCGCGAGAAGGGAATCCGTTTCGGCAAGGCGCTGCAGATGACCAACATCCTGCGCGACTGCGCGAAGGATCTGCGCATCGGCCGCTGCTACCTGCCCGACGACGTGCTGGGCGCACACGGGCTCGTGGTGGCCGACCTGATGCAGCCAGAAGCATCGGAACGTGCGCGCGGCGTGCTGGTCGACCTGCTGCGCGTCGCGCTCGACCAGTATCGCGACGCCTACCTGTATACGCTCGCGATTCCGCGTCGTTTCGTGCGGCTGCGGCTCGCCTGCCTGTGGCCGATCATGATCGGCCTCGAAACGCTCGAACTGCTGGCCGGCCACGCGGCGTGGCTCGACCCGGCGAAGCCGGCCAAGGTGCCGAGAAAGCGCGTCTACCGGATCATGGCGGCGTCGCTCGCGCTGGTCGGCTCGAACACGGCGGTCCGTTCGCGTCTGACCGCGCTCGCCGATGCGGTGACCGCGCGGCTCGCGCGCCCCGCGACGCAGCTCTGAAGATCGCCGGCGCGGCAGGCGCCGGCATCGCCTCCCGGCCCGCGTTCGTCGGGCCGTTCCCGTCTGGTCTCCGGCACGTCGACTAAAAACGTTTTCATGATTTCGTGTCTCGAAATGTGGGTGTCACGAACGTGGGCGATCCTGCGCGGCGGCGTGAATCGCGGCGTCAGCTTCGATCGCGCATTTGTAAGACCTTTTGGTGCCGAAGGCGTCTGACGACATTGGGCGGTCGTGGTGCGCCCGTAAAAATGTAAAGCTAGGGTTTTCACCGGCAAATGCCGGAAACGCCCGCTGCACAAGCGTTTCGGGCTGTCATGTAACCGTTTGGTGAACCCGCGCGTTGCGTCGATCATACGATGACCGACTGCACATGTTGGGAAACAATTGGTAATCCGTCAGAATCGCGTCGGCATGTACTCGCACATGTGTCGGTCATAAAACCACACCAGAAAAGAAACATTCTTTGAGGACGGAGAATCAATGAAAAAGCGCGTCGCTTTCGCCATGACGGCAGTCGGTCTCGCAGCCGCTACCGCCGCCCACGCCCAGAGCAGCGTGACCCTCTACGGTATCGTCGACAACGGTATCGCTTGGCAGAACAACTCGTCGGCAGTCGGCGCAACCTCGGGTGGTCACTCGAAGGTGCAGATGTCCACCGGCGTGTGGGCAGGCAGCCGCTTCGGCCTGAAAGGCAGCGAAGATCTCGGCGGCGGCACGAAGGCGATTTTCCAGTTGGAAGCCGGCGTCAACACGGCTAACGGCTCGTCGCAGTGGACCAACGGCATCTTCACGCGTCAGGCATGGGTTGGCCTGACCAACGCCACGTACGGTACGCTGACGGCCGGCCGCCAGTACACCGCGTACTACACGCTGCTGTCGCCGTACAGCCCGACGACCTGGCTGACCGGCTACTACGGCGCGCACCCGGGCGATATCGATTCGCTGGATACCAGCTACCGCGCGAACAACTCGCTCGTCTACATGTCGCCGAAGTTCTACGGCTTCACGGTCGGCGGTTCGTACTCGTTCGGCGGCGTCGCAGGCGCGACGAACCGCGGCTCGACGTGGAGCGCGGCGATCCAGTACCTGAACGGCCCGGCAGGCATCGCGGTCGGCTATCAGAAGGTCAACAACTCGACGCTCGGCGGCGGCGTGTGGGGCGCGAACTCGACGGTCCAGAACGGCCTGACGGCAGCGGGCGACGGCAACCAGCCGGCAGTCTCGTCGATCAACAACGGCTACGCGACCGCGCAATCGCAGCAGCGTATCGCCGTGACGGCGGGCTACCAGTTCACGCCGGCATGGGATATTTCGGCGTCGTACTCGAACGTCCAGTACACGCCGGGCACGGGTTCGTTCTTCCGGAACAAGGCAATCTTCAACACGGCTGGCGCCGTGCTGCACTGGAAGGCAGCTGCTCAGTGGGACTTCGCGGCAGGCTACTCGTACACGGCCGCAACGCAGTCGAACGGCATCACGAGCTCGGCCAAGTACCACCAGGTCACGCTGTCGCAGTACTACAGCCTGTCGAAGCGCACGGGCCTGTACGCGGTTGAGGCTTACCAGCACGCAAGCGGCAACACGCTGAACGGCCGCGGCAACGCAATCATCTCGGCGACCACGTCGATCGGTGACGGCGTGGGCGCAGGTTCGAAGCAGAACCAGATCGGCGTCGGCGTCGGCATGATCCACCGCTTCTAAATGTCGCGCGGCGCGCGAGCGCCGCTCACGGCATGCGGTATGAAAACCGGCCTTCGGGCCGGTTTTTCGTTTACGTCGCGAGCCGATGCACGATCCGTCGGATCACTGATCGATCGGCGACTTCAGCGGCTGATGCTCGCCCGTCAGCCCGAACACGACGAGTTGCGCGGGCTCGGTCGCGCTCGCGTTGCGCGACACCTGATGGCGCGAGCCGGGCGGTTCGTACCAGCCTTCGCCGGCGCGATAGCGGCGCAGCGGGCCGCCGTTCACCTGCGACAGCACTTCGCCTTTCGACACGACGGCGAACACCGAGCCGAGGTGCTTGTGCGCTTCGGACGCCTGACCGGGCGCATAGTCGACCGTCGCGACGACCACCAGTTTGCCGGGCGCCTCGGGCACGGCTTGCTGCATGATCGCGTGCACGCTGTCGCCGGCGTCGTGCGCGTGAGCGCCGGCCGGCAGTGCGGCGGCCAGCATGAGCCCGGCGCACAGCGCGACGCGAGGGAGCGGGGAACGGATCATCGTCGCCGCCTCACTCGGGCATCTTGCGGAACGCGATCGCGAAGCGGTTCCACGAGTTGATCGTCGCGATCAGCATCGACAGGTCGAACAGCTCCTCGTCGGTGAAATGCGGCTTCACGGCTTCCCAGACGGCGTCGGGCACGTGGTTGCTGGCCACCAGCGTCAGTGCCTCGGTCCATTCCAGCGCCGCGCGTTCGCGCTCGGTGAAGAACGGCGTTTCGCGCCACGTGACGACGGTCGCGAGACGGCGGTCGGTTTCGCCGCCCTTGCGCGCGTCGGTCGTGTGCATGTCGACGCAGAACGCGCAGCCGTTGATCTGCGACGCGCGCAGGCGGACGAGTTCGGCGAGCGGCTTCTCGATCGAGCTCTTCGCGAGGAATTCCTCGGCGTTGCGCATCACCTTGATCGCATTCGGGCTGGCGGCATAGAAGTTCAGGCGCGGTTGCATGGCAGGTCCTTTTCGGTTGGGTAGCGCCGGGGTGGCGCGACAGGACCTACTTTACGAGTCGCACTGGCCTGCTTGAATAGCCAATTTAACGGAAATTCAGGTAACCAGTGACGGCCCGTCCGCGATGCCGGCATCCAGCAATCCCGCCAGCTTCGCGAGCGCCGTGTCGATGCGCAGCGCGTCGATCCCGCCATAGCCGAACAGCAGCCCCGGGCGCACCGGCACGCCCACGTGGAACGCCGAGATCCCGTACAGGCCGATGTCCTGCGCCCGCGCCGCGCGGACCAGCGCCGCTTCGTCGAGCCCCGGCTTCAGGCGCGCGGCGAGATGGATGCCGGCGGTCGGCACGATCGCGTCGAACCACGGCGCGAGTGCGCCGCGCAGGTGCGCGATCAGCATCTTGCGGCGCGCGTCGTAGTGCTTCTGCACGCGTTTCAGGTGCCGCGCGAAATCGCCTTCGTGCATGAAGCGCGCGAGCGCCGCCTGCGTGAGCGCGCAGGTGTGCCAGTCGACGATCTGCTTCGCCTTGGCCAGCGCGCCGCGCAGCGCGCGCGGCGGAATCGCGTAGCCGATCCGCAGTTCGGGAAAGATCGTCTTCGAGAACGTGCCGACGTACGCGACGAGGCCCGTGCGGTCGAGGCTCTTCAGCGATTCGACCGGCCGGCCCTCGAAGCGGAATTCGCCGTCGTAATCGTCCTCGATGATCACCGCGCGGCGGCGCTGCGCCCATTCGAGCAGCGCGACGCGGCGCTCGAGCGTCATCGGCATGCCGAGCGGGAACTGATGCGACGGCGTCACGTAGACGAGCCGCGCGTCGTCCGGCAACCGTTCCGTGACGAGTCCCTGCGCGTCGACCGGCACGCCGATCACCGTCGCGCCGAGCGACGCGAACGCGGCGCGCGCGGGCGGATAGCCGGGGTCCTCGACCGCGACGACGTCGCCCGGCCGCACGACGACGCGCGCGAGCAGGTCGAGCGCCTGCTGCGCGCCTTGCGTGACGAGCACGTCGTCCCAGCTGCAGGCGACCGCGCGGCTGAATCCCGCGTAGCGCGCGATCGCGCCGCGCAACTGCGGATCGCCGGCCGGATCGTGGTACTGGCCGGGGCCGCGCGCCTGCTGGCGCAGCGCGTGATGCAGGCAGCGCCGCCATGCGTCGAACGGGAACAGCGTCTTGTCGGTCACGCCCCCGCGAAAGTCGAAGCCGGGCGAATCCTGCGGCGCGGGCATCGCGAGCGCGTCGGGCAGGTCGTTCCACAGCGCGCGCGCATCGACCGCATCGATGCGCGGCCGCTCGTCGACGATCGACGGCGCCGACGTCACCGCGGCGTGCGGCACGCGCGCGAGGCCATCGGCGACGAACGTGCCGTCGCCGGCGCGCGTAGTCAGGTAACCCTCGGCCACCAGGCGCTCGAATGCGTCGAGCGTCGTCTTGCGCGACACGCCGAGTTGTTTCGCGAGATCGCGCGTCGACGGCAGCCGCGCGCCGCCTTCGAGACGCCCGTCGACGATCGCGGTGCGCAGTTGCCGGAAGATTTGCCCCGTCAGGTCGTGACGGCCTTCGATGCGGATCGCGATGTCCATCGCAGTGGTTACCTCGATTCGTGTGATTTCACCTCGATCAGCATACCGGAACTCGACCGCGCCGGCGGCGGTTCCGGGCTCGCAGCCGCACCGGCCCTCGCGCGATTGGACCGCCGTGCGCTGCTGCCTTACGATCCACCACAAACCTCACCGCGGAGCGACCTCATGCTGTCCGAAGACGAACTGGCGCTGCTCGACGCGATCCGCGCCACCGGCAGCCTGTCGCGTGCCGCCGCGCGGCTCGGCAAGGCGCCGTCGACGGTGTCGCATGCGGCGCGCCAGCTCGAAACCCGGTTCGACGCGCTGCTGTTCGACCGGCGCGGCTACCGGCTGCAGCTCACGCCGGCCGGACAATTGCTGACCGACGAGGCGGCGCGGCTGGCGCTCGACGTCGCCCGGCTGACGCAGCGCGTGCGGCAGGTCGCGAGCGGCTGGGAGGACCGGCTGTGGATCGTCAGCGACGAGGTGCTGGAGTTCGATACGCTCCTGCCGGTCGTCCGCGCGTTCGATGCGCTCGATTCCGGCGTGTCGCTGCGTTTCACGCACGAGGTGCTTGGCGGGACCTGGGAAGCGTTGCGCGACGGCCGCGCGGATCTGGTCGTCGGCGCGACCAACGAGCCGCCGGCGATGCCGGGCCTCAAGTGGTTCGAACTCGGCGCGATGGAGTGGGTGTTCGCGGTGTCGCCGCGCCATCCGCTGGCGGCCGCGAGCGGGGTGCTGACGCGCGACGCGATCGGTGCGCACCGCTCGGTCGTCGTCGCCGATTCGTCACGGCGGGCGGCCGGCCGCGCGTATGGCCTGCTCGGCGGGCAGGCGGTGCTCGCGGTGCCGTCGATGCGCGCGAAGATCCTCGCGCAGCGCGATGCGCTCGGCGTCGGCTGGGTGCCGCGCCGGCGCGTCGCGTCGCTGCTCGCGCGCGGCGAACTGGTCGAGAAGCCGACGGCCGATCCGCGCGAGCCGAATCTGCTGTACGTCGCGTGGCACGGCGATCGTGACGGCCGCGCGCTGCAATGGTGGCTGGAGCAACTGCGCGAGCCGCGGCTCGCGCAGCGGCTGCTCGACGGGATCGATGTGATCGGCTGAGCGCGCTCGCTCAAACATGTTCGACGTTTTCGAACATGTCCGTCGTGCCCGTCGCACGGCAAGGCCGCGCGCCGCGCGCATCCTGTGTTCACGGTCAACTCACCGGTTCACAGGAGAACATCATGCAACGCTTCGAAGGAAAGACGGTCCTCGTCACGGGCGGCAACAGCGGCATCGGCCTGGCGGCCGCCCGCGCATTCGCGGTCGAAGGCGCGCGAGTCGTCATCACCGGGCGCGACGCCGACACGCTGGAAGCCGCCCGTCAAACGCTCGGCGAAGGCGCGCTGGTAATTCGCAACGAAGCCGGCAGCGTCGCATCGGCCCGCGCGCTGGCCGACGCGCTCGCCGCCGCCGGCGTGCGGCTCGACGCCGTATTCGTCAACGCGGGCGTCGCGAAACTCGCGCCGTTCGCCGACAGCGACGAAGCGATGTGGGATCTCGTGTTCAACACCAACGTGAAGGGCGCGTATTTCCAGATCCAGTCGCTCGTGCCGCTGCTGAACCGCGGCGCATCGATCGTGATCAACGGCTCGATCAACGCGCATATCGGGATGCCCGGCTCGTCGGTGTACGCGGCGAGCAAGGCGGCCGTCAATTCGTTCGCGAAGACGCTGTCGACGGAACTGCTGCCGCATGGCGTGCGCGTGAATGTGGTGAGCCCGGGGCCCGTGCAGACGCCGCTGTACGGCAAGCTCGGGCTCGACGCGGCGACGCTCGACGCGACGGCCGACAAGATCAAGGGCCTCGTGCCGATCGGCCGGTTCGGCACGCCGGACGAAATCGCGTCGACGGTGCTGCACCTGAGCGCGCCGGAATCCGCGTTCATCGTCGGCGCGGAAATCATCGCGTCGGGCGGGATGGGATTGCTCTAAGGGGGCGACGCGGGCGGGGCCCGTAACCGGCGATGCGATGCCGGGCGAGCGGGCCCCGTCACCTGCACCTATCGTGGCGCACAAGCACCGCGCGTGTCGTCGCCGGTTTTCAACTGCGTCACCGTCAACCCTGCGAACGTCGCGCGGCCTTGCTCGGCGAACACGGCCACGCGATCCGCGTCGAGCGGCGGAAAGATCAGGTCCGTCAGCGCGACGCGACCGCCGTTCGCGAACACTTCGACCGAGCCGCGATCGACGACGATTTCGAGCCGCAGTTGCCCGTGTTCGAGCGGCAGATCGACGATGTGCTCGCGGCTGAACGTGCTGGCGAAATTCGCTTCGCCGGATTGCGAGCGGTCGAGCGTCAGCGTGCGCTTCGCCGTGTCGTACACGATCCGGGTGCCGATCGAGCCGTCGGTCGAGCGCCGGACGATCAGGCCCGCGCGCGCGGCACGCTGCGGCGAGATCGTCACCGTGATGCGCTGGACGACGCCGCGCGTCGCGGCCGACAGCGCGCGGGTGGCGGAGTCGACCGTCAGGTCGCCTTCATGCACGGCGGGCCGGCCGTCGGCCCACGCGTCGAAGGCGGCGGCCGGCACGACGATGAGGGTCGGCTCGCCGTCGATCGTCTTCAGCGCCAGTTCGCGCGGCAGCGTGGTCGCGCCACGCCATGGGGTGGTCGGCACCTTGGCCGCGTAATCCCAGTTGCTCATCCATGCGATCGCGACCGGCCGGGCGCCCGGTGCGCCGGAGAACGTGCCGGCCGCGTAAAAATCGGCGCCGTGGTCGACCCAGTGGAATTGCGCGGGGTCCGAACCGGCGGGTGCGACGCGGTCGGGCACGAACGTGCGGCCGTCGAAGTTGCCGACGAAGTACATCGCGCCGGAACCGCCCGCGATCGACCACGGATTCACGTTGACGATCATCACCCACTTGATGCGGCGGGGATCGCCGTCGAGCGGCAACGGTATGAGGTCCGGCATTTCCCACAGCGCGCCCGCATGCGGCACGTCCGGCAGCGTGAAGTCGCTCAGGAACGACCAGTGGATCAGGTCGTCGGAGCGATAGAGCTTCACGACGTGCGCGTCGGCAACGACCGTCGTCATCAACCAGTAGCCGCCCGCCGCGTACCACGACACTTTCGGATCACGAAATTCCTTCGATTCCGGATCGAGCGTCAGCACCGGGTTGTGCGCATATGGCTGCCAGGTCGTGCCCTGATCGAGGCTGTACGCGAGCGACTGCGCCTGGATGCCGGGCGCGTGACCCGAGCCGGGCTTGTAGACGCTCGTATAAAGCGCGACGAGCGGCGTGTGGCCCGGCGTGCCGAGGCCGGACGTGTTCAGGGTGTCGGCGACGATCGAGCCCGAGAAGATTTCCTCGGTGGCGTTCGCGCGCATCGCGACCGGCTGCTCGCGCCAGTGAACGAGATCGGTGCTGGTCGCGTGCCCCCACGACATGTTGCCCCAGTCGTTGCCGAGCGGGTTGTACTGATAGAACAGGTGATAGCGGCCGTTCGCGTAGACGAGCCCGTTCGGGTCGTTCATCCAGTTGCGTTGCGGCGTGTAGTGGAGGGCGGGCCGCCATCGCGGCGTGCCGTTGTCGGGCGGCGCGTGGCACGGAGCGGCCACGGCCTGCGTGCAGGCCACGCAGGCGAACAGCAGCCGGACGAGCCGGACGAAAAAGCGGAAAGACGTCGAATTCATGCGGGACCAGGCGCTTCGTCGGGCGAAGCGGGAAAGGGCGCAGGCCGTTTGCAACGACGGCCTGCGCAACGGTCAAAGGAAAAGTCGAAAGAAAAAGAGGAGGCGCACACGCGACACGCGCGATACGCACCTCCTGAACCTCGTGCCTTTATCGACGACGGTTATTTTGGGTTGCCTAGTTGCCCTGGCCGTTGCCGTCGTTGTGGCCGGCCCCCGTCGCCGGCAGGTTCGCCGGGATGTCGCCGTAGCCGCCGAGGCCGCCGCGTCCATACGTGCGGTCGACCGCCGTCGACGTACCGTTGATGTTCACCTTCACCGTGGGCGCGAGCGTGCCGCCGCGGCGCGGGCCGATCGCATCGATGAACGACTCGACGAGCCCGCCCGGCATCACGTAGTGCGAATACGACTGGAATTCGCGCGGGTTCTGGTTCGGGTCCTGCGAGTACGGTGCGCCGGCCGGTGCGGAGAAGTCGGTCGGGTTGCCGAGCACGAGGCCGCTGCCGCCGTTCAGCGGCAGGAAGTCGCTGCGGATGCCGTTGCCGACGAAGCCGTACACGCCGTCCGGGCCATCGACGCCGGCCGCCATCGTCGTGCGGTGGCTGATCGTGAACAGGTAGTACTTGCCGTCCTTCAGGTAGATCTGCGGGCGCTCGGTCTGGTCGTCGACGCAGTTCGCCGACAGGATCGGCGGCAGGAACTTCCACGCGGTCAGTTGCGGGTTCGTCGCGACCGCCAGGCCGACGTTGGCCTTTTGATACACTGCGCCCGAATTCATCACCGCGTTGAGATCTTCGCGGTTCGGATCGTTCGGCGCGTAGCCGAGATCGGTCTCGGTGCAGGTGCGCGAGCCGCGCGGGCCGCCGGTGTTGCCCTCGAACACCATGTAGGTCTTGCCCGGATGCGCGGGATCGGTGAACACGAACGGATCGCGGAACGAGAAGTAGGTGTTCTGCTGGCCGGTCTGGTAGTAGTTGCCGTCCGGCTGCAGCAGCGCCTTGTGATCGTCGAAGCCGGTGAACCACACGTGCTTGTCGTCGGCGTGGATGTTGCCGTCGGCGCGCGTGATGATCGCCTGCGGCGGCGTGATGTCGGCGCCGCCGGGCGCCGAGCGGTTGAACGACGTCGCGGTGTAGTAGAGGCTGACGTTGCTGCCGTTCGTCAGGCGCGCGGAGCCCGACCATTCGGCGTTGTTGGTCATCGGCGCGGTGCCGAACACCCGGGCGCTCGCGCCGTCGGGGAACAGGTGGCCGCCCCAGGTCCAGCCGCCGTTCGCGGGGCGCTGCGATGCGGGGATGCCGGCGCGGCGATAGAAGAAGCCGATGCGGGCGTGGACGTGACGGTCGTCGAACGTGTAGCCCGCGTGCGGATCGGCGGTGAGCGAGAAGATCACCTCCCAGCCCTTGTAGCTGAGCTGGTTCGCGCGCAGGTCAGCCAGCGGCCACGTGTCCCACACCCACACGTTCGAGTTGATCAGCGGGAAATCCTGCGGGATGTCCGGCATCGTCAGCGCTTGCGGCAGCGAATTCTTGTCGGCGCCCGCGGTGTGCGATTGCGCGACGATCTGGCGGATGTCCGCCCGCGTCCAGCGCATCGTGAAGTTGCCTTCGGGATCGTAGGCTTGCTGGGTATGGGGCGTGGGCACGGGCGCGCCCGTGCCGCTGGACTGCGCGTGCGCGACGGACGCGAAGGCGGCGAGTGCGCCGCCAGCGAGCAGCAAACGTTTGGCCGCGACCGGACGGAAAAGGGGAAAGTATGTCATCTCGTCGTTGTTTCCTGGAAAGGTGAAAGTGAACGGCTGAGTGGGCATCGATGTCCAAACCGGTTTGGATGCTATTTCAAACCGGTTTGGAACGCAAAAGATATTTATTTGACGGTAATCGTTACCAATTGGAAATAATTACCCGGTCGGCGCGTCCCGGGATTCGGGCAGCCGGGCGGATCGACGCATGCGAGGAGTGACGGTGAAGGTGAATCTGAAGGCGCTGTCGGACGCGCTCGGCCTGTCGCGGACGACGGTCAGCCGCGCGTTGAACGGTTACGACGACGTGAGCGAGGCGACGCGCGAACGCGTGGCGAAGGCCGCGCGGGAAATGGGGTACGTGGCCGATCCGACCGCGCGCCGGCTCGCGACCGGACGGGCCGACATGATAGGGATCGTGTATCCGTTCGGCGCCGGCGATCTCGGCGATCCGCGGTTCGCCGAGGTCGTCGCGGGCATCACCGAGCGGCTCGCCGAGCGCAATCTCGATTTCATCATCGCGTCCGCGCGACCGAACGCGGAACTGGACACCTATCGGCGGATCGTCGACGGCAAGCTCGTCGACGGGTTGATCGTCGCGCGCACGCGGGTCGACGATCCGCGGATCGCGTACCTGCAAGCGAGCGCGTTTCCGTATGTCGCGTACGGTCGCACGCAGGCCGCCGGCCCGTACGCGTGGTTCGACTTCGACAACGAGGCGGGCGCGCGCGACGCGGTGCGCCGGCTGATCGGCTTCGGGCATCGGCGCATCGCGATGATCAGCGCGCCGCTGACGCTGAATTTCGCCGCGCAGCGGCGTGCCGGTTATCTGTCGGCCTTGCGCGAAGCCGGTATCGACGCCGATCCGGCGCTGCTCGTGGAATGCCCGTTCACGCCCGACGGCGGGCGGCAGGCGGCGCGGGCGTTGCTCGCGCGCGCCGAGCCGCCGACCGCGCTGCTGGTCGACAACAACATCGCGGGCAGCGGCGCGTTTCGCGTGCTGGTCGACAACGGGCTGCGCCTGGGGACGGACCTGTCGCTGATCGTCTATGACGGCGTGCCGGCCGATATCGCGCACCCGTATCGCGTCACGGCGGTCGTGCAGCCGACCGGCCACGCGTCGGGGCGTGCGCTCGCGGAACTGATGCTGCGGCTGCTGGACGATGGCGTGTGCGATCAACGGCTCGAAGCGCCGGCCATCGAGGCGGGCGACACGGACGGTCCGTTGCGCGGGTAGCCCGCACCCAGCGGCGAGGCGACGGCGGGCGGGCAAGCGACGGCGGCCGTTGCTGAACGGCGCCCCCGTCGCAAAGGCCATGACGATGGCAGGGGCGAATACGCGTTCTTCTAGACGACCGGTCTAATCCGAGGCTATCATCCGTGCTTGTGAATGCGGCGACGCCTCAGGCAGATTCAAGCAGCGAGATGTCGTCGTTTTATTTCGGCCGCGTCTAGACGACTGGTCTAATAGGCATATATCGCATGCGGATGAATGAATCGCACGTTGCCGCGCGCCGGCTGACTAACCGACAGGCGTGGCACGCCGACGTGCGGCCCCGTTTCCCCGTTCATTTTCGAAGGAGTGTCCGATCATGAAGATCCTGGTTGTCCTGACCTCGCACGACACGCTCGGCGACACCGGCAAGAAAACCGGCTTCTGGCTCGAGGAACTGGCCGCGCCGTACTACACGTTCAAGGATGCGGGCATCGAGCTGACGCTCGCGTCGCCGAAGGGCGGCCAGCCGCCGCTCGATCCGAAAAGCAGCGACCCGACGGCCCAGACCGACGCGACGCGCCGTTTCGACGCCGATGCCGCGGCCAAGGCCGAACTCGCGTCGACGCGCAAGCTGGCCGATGTGTCGGTGGACGACTACGACGCGGTGTTCTACCCAGGCGGCCACGGCCCGTTGTGGGATCTCGCCGAGGATCTGCATTCGATCGGCCTGATCGAGCGCGCGCTCGCGGCCGGCAAGCCGGTCGCGGCGGTGTGCCACGCGCCGGGTGTGCTGCGCCACGTGAAGAACCCGCAGACCGGCGAGTCGGTCGTGCGCGGCAAGCGCGCGACGGGGTTCACCAACAGCGAGGAAGCGGCCGTCGAGCTGACCGAAGTCGTGCCGTTCCTCGTCGAGGACATGCTGAAGACCAACGGCGCGGAATTCGAGCGCAGCGCCGACTGGGCGCCGCATGTCGTCACCGACGGGCTGCTGATCACCGGGCAGAACCCCGCGTCGTCGGCGCCCGCGGCCGAGGCGCTGCTCGCGAAGCTCGGTCACCGCTGAAAGCATGGCGCCGGCCGGCCCGCCGATGGCCCGCATCGCTGCGTCGTGCGCACCGCATGGCGCATTTCCAGCCGTTTTGCAGAACCAAGCAAAGGAGTCGTGGATGTCTGCCCTGTTCGAACC
>NZ_BBSK01000093.1:0-11642 GCF_001319805.1 Burkholderia sp. E168m22 | reverse complement strand
GTTCAAACTCAAGGATGTCACGCTGCGCAACCGCATCGCGGTGCCGCCGATGTGCCAGTACGTCGCCGAAGAGGGCGTCGTCAACGACTGGCATCACGTGCATCTGGCCAGCATCGCGCGCGGCGGCGCGGGCCTCGTGATCGCGGAGGCGACGGCCGTGTCGCCGGAAGGCCGCATCACGCCGGGCTGCGCCGGGTTGTGGAACGACGCGCAGGCCGAGGCATTCGCGCCGTCGGTCGCGGCGATCAAGGCGGCCGGCGCGGTGCCCGGCATCCAGCTCGCGCACGCGGGTCGCAAGGCGAGCGCGAATCGCCCGTGGGAAGGCGACGACCATATCGCCGACGGCGATCCGCGCGGCTGGCAGACCATCGCGCCGTCGGCCGTGCCGTTCGGCGCGCACCTGCCGAAGGTGCCGCGTGAAATGACGCACGACGACATCGCCCGTGTGCAGGCCGACTTCGTCGCATCGGCGCAGCGTGCGCGCGACCTCGGTTTCGAATGGCTGGAACTGCACTTCGCGCACGGCTATCTCGGCCAGAGCTTCTTCTCGGTGCATTCGAACCAGCGCACCGATGAATACGGCGGTTCGGCTGACAACCGCGGCCGCTTCCTCGTCGATACGCTCGCGGCCGTTCGCAAGGTCTGGCCCGAGCATCTGCCGCTGACCGCGCGCCTCGGCGTGATCGAATACGACGGCCGCGACGAAGAGACGCTCGCCGAGTCGATCGCGCTCACGCAGCGGATGAAGCGGGAAGGGCTCGACATGCTGAGCGTATCGGTCGGCTTCTCGACGCCGACCGCGCAGATTCCGTGGGGCCCGGCATTCCTCGCGCCGATCGCCGAACGCGTGCGCCGCGAGGCCGGGCTGCCGGTATCGTCCGCGTGGGGAATCGACACGCCGCAACTGGCGAACCGCGTGGTCGAGCAAGCGCAGCTCGATCTCGTGATGGTCGGCCGCGCGCACCTGGCCGATCCGCACTGGCCGTATTACGCGGCCAAGCAGCTCGGCGTCGAGCGTCCGTCGTGGACGCTGCCCGCGCCGTACGCGCACTGGCTCGAGCGCTACCGGGTCGCCGACAAGGCGGCGTAAGCGGGGCGTGTCGATGCAGCGCCGCGGCGGTGCGCGCATCCCGCGTGCCGCCGATCCGGCGCCGATGGATAGAATGGCGGTTCGTCCAGGCCGATTGCCTGGGCGAACCGCCTTTTTTTCATTTCGACAGAGGTGCCATGGGCGCACATGTCCCGTCGTCTCACGATTCCGCCGCGCGGCCGCGCGTCCAGCAGATCGCCCGCGTCGCGCTGTATGCGGCGCTGCTGTTGCTCGCGCTGTGGGTGATCCGCGACTTCATTCCCGCCATCGCCTGGGCCTGCGTGATCGCCATCGCGATGTGGCCGCTGCTGAAACGCTTCGAATCGCACCGGTTGTTCCGCAGCCGGCCGACGCTGATCGCCACTGTCATCACGGCGGCGATTTCGCTGCTCGTGGTGCTGCCGGTGGCCGTCGCGACGACCCAGGCGTTCGCGCAGGCGCATGACCTGCGCGAATGGCTGCACACGGTCCAGGACAACGGCATTCCGCTGCCGGACGTGGTCAGCCGGTTGCCGTACGGCGCGGCGCAGATCACCGAATGGTGGCAGGCCAATCTCGGCCATCCGCTGCATGCGGCCACCGCGATGCACGGCGTCAACGGCGAGAAATTCATCGCGTTCGGGCGGCAATTCGGCACGAAGCTCGCGCACGTGCTGCTCGAATTCGGGTTCATGCTCGTCACGCTGTTCGTGATCCTGCGCGCCGGCCACAAGCTGTCGGGTGCGTTGCTGCAGGGCGCGCGGCGCGCGTTCGGGCGCAACGGCGCGGAACTGATCGAGCGGATGGTCGCGGCCGTGTACGGCACGGTGACGGGGCTCGTCGTCGTCGGGCTCGGCGAGGGCGCGCTGCTCGGCGTCGCCTACGCGCTTGCGGGCGTTCCACATGCGGCGCTGCTCGGCCTCGTCACGGCGGTCGCCGCGATGCTGCCGTTCTGCGCGCCGGTCGTGTTCTGCGGCGCGGCGCTCTGGCTGTTCGTGCAGGGGGCGACCATGTGGGCCGTCGTGGTCGCGGCGCTCGGGTTCATCGTCGTGTTCGTCGCCGAGCATTTCGTGCGGCCGGTGCTGATCGGCGGTTCGACACGGCTGCCGTTCCTGCTCGTGCTGTTCGGCATCCTCGGCGGCGCCGAGACGTTCGGCCTGATCGGGCTGTTCGTCGGCCCTGCGCTGATGACGGTGCTCACGATGCTGTGGGCCGAATGGATCGCTTGAGCGCGCATGCCGCTGCACCGGTTCGACGTCGCGGTGCAACGGCGCGGCGGGCCGCGCATGCGAAGGCCGGCTGCAACGATCGCTGACGATTCGGCTGGTGCGGATGCGCGCAAACGCAGGGATTCGGATGAAGATCTCTACATTTCTTTTCGATCCGGACCCAAAGG
Organism: Burkholderia sp. E168m22; assembly: GCF_001319805.1. NCBI lineage: Bacteria > Pseudomonadati > Pseudomonadota > Betaproteobacteria > Burkholderiales > Burkholderiaceae > Burkholderia > Burkholderia sp. E168m22. The sequence continues at coordinate 9,177 of NZ_BBSK01000093.1, read as the reverse complement.
TCGAGTAGCATGGGGCTTTCGATCACGCCGGTAGGCGCAGCAGATTTCCCGAGCATGCGATTGATTCCGATGGCCCGTCCCGCAGCGACGCTGTCCCTGGCCGCCAGCTGCCTGATGTTGCACGGCTGTGCGTGGTTCGACTCGTGGCTGCCGTTTTCGTATTCGCGCACGCCGCTTGCACGGGCCGCGTCGCGGCACGGCGCGACGCGCGCCGACGTCGTCCGCGCCGCCGGCAACCCGCGCAGCGTCTGGATGGTCCGCAACGGCAGCGGCGTCTGCTACAACTACTTCATCGAGCACGGCAACGATCATCGTGCTTTCTTCGTCGTGTTCGACAAGGCCGGCGTCGTCACGCAGCACGGCTTCGATTCGTGCATGGACGCCGACCGCAAGGGCACGCTCCAGCAGGGCAAGAGCGCGTCGCGATAGGGCGGGAGCCACGCGCCGCGCGAGCGCGTCATACTGCCGTCACGCTATCGTGTCGACTACACCGCCGTCGACGCGCAACGCCGCGCCGGTCGTGGCCGATGCCTGCGGCGAGCACACATACACGACCAGGTTCGCGACTTCCTCCGTCGTCGCCGGCCGCTGGATGATCGAGCTGGCGCGCTCGCTGCGCACGAATTCCACTGCAATGTCGTCGATGCTGCGGCCCGTTTCGTCGGCCTGCGCCTTCAGCATCTCGCGCACGCCTTCCGACATCGTCGGCCCCGGCAGCACCGAATTGACGGTCACGCGGGTGCCGGCCGCGAGCTTCGCGAGGCCGCGCGCGATCGACAACTGCGCGGTTTTCGTGAACCCGTAATGAATCATGTCGACGGGGATGTTCAGGCCCGATTCCGACGAAATGAACACGATGCGCCCGGCATTGCGTTCGATCATCCCTTTCAGGTAATGCCGTGCGAGCCGCACGCCGGACATCACGTTGATCTGGAAATAATGTTCCCATTCGGCGTCGTCGATGTCGAAGAACGCCTTCAGGCCGTAGATGCCCGCGTTGTTGACGAGAATGTCGGCATTCGGCGTGTGCTGCGTGACGCGCGCGACGCCGGCCGCGTCGGACAGATCGGCGGCGACGCCGTCGAAGCTTGCGCCGGGCACGGTGTCGCGCAGTTTCTCGAGCGCGGATTGCACCGACGGGTCGCTGCGGCCGTTGACGACGACATGCGCACCGGCGCGCGCGAGCCCTTCGGCGATCGCGAGCCCGATGCCCGCGGTGGAAGCGGTGACGACCGCGGTCTTGCCTTTCAGATCGATCTGCATGAGCGTGACGGGGAGGAGTGAACGAGGGCCGCCGCGCGTGCCGCGGCGGACGGAATTCAAAGCTTAGGCAAATTCCGCTCAATAGGCCATGTCGCGCGCGCGTCGGCAGCGGTCACGCGGGAATTCCGGGGGGCGAAGTGACGTGCTGCCGGGTATGGCGGACGCGCGAGATTCCTGTCGGTTCGGGGCACCCGGGCGCGAAATTGGTATCCCGCGCGTGCTTCACCCGCCGGATACCGAACCGATGACGTATTCGCCAGCTGCGACGGCAACCCGTCGATATCCGGCCCGCCAGGATCGGCGCAACAACCGATCCTGGCGGATACCGTGCATGCCGCTGGCCTTCTCGCGACCCACGCTCGCAGAACGGGCGAACCGTCAACGATGAAACGCGAAGATCACGAACACGTGACGAACCAGTCCCACCAGTAGTATCCCAACAACTCCTGGGTACTTCGTTCCAGCGTATAGAGCCCGAAGCAGGCGCCAAGCGTTTCGATCCCGCTCTCTCTCGCCTTGGCGCCGATGCTGACGAACGTTTGCGGCTGCGTCAGCGGCGGCAGGCCGTCGCGCATTTCGGGGTTCGGTTGCACGGCGTTCACGTCGAGGAAGTCCTGCGAAAACGGATTGAAAACTTGCTGGCCGAACAGGTGCGAAACCTGATAAATCAGCACCGCGTCTTCCGCGTTCTCATAGAGAGAGACTGCCCTGAGCGAAACCGTGTCGCCGGGATACAGCGTCAGAACGGGGTCCGCCGGGCCATTTCCGATCGACGCGCCGCGCGCGCCGGTGTAAAGCAGGCGCACGGCGCGATGATCGACGGCGATCGGTAACTCGGGCTGCTTGCTCGGATGCGGGTACCTCAGCTTGATATATTCCGTGTCGATGACGGCGAGGATGTCGATTTGCTGCGCGGTCGTGTCGCGAGTGAAGCTTCCAAGATCGGCTGTCATACGGGTGCTCCATTTTGGTTTATCGCGGAAAAGGTGCGGCACCCTGGGGGGCGCCGCGTAAAACCTGCCGACTTGAATCGCCCCGTATCGCATCGGAGCGAGTTGTCGGGGGCGCTCGCTTCAAGCAGCGGAGGCTTGCCAGACCCAGAAGAAATAGCCGAACAAGGATTTCCTGTTTTGGCTCCGCGTATAAAGCGCAAAACTCGTCCCGAGGTTCTCGACTCCGAAGGATTTTGCTACGGCGTCGAACCGTTGAAAGACTTGGGATTGCGCCGAGATCGCAATGATGTCGGGCGTCTCGGCAGCGCTCGCCGCGCCAGCCTGTTCGATGGTCACCGCGGTAAACGGACCGAACACCTGAGCGCCCGAGTATTGCTGGACGTGGTAAATCAGCGCAGCGTCTCCCGAATTGTCGGATAGCGACGTCCCCATCAGGGATACCTTGTCGCCAACATTCAATTTCAGGCCCAGATTACCGGTTCCTTCCGAACTGCTCACGCCGGGCGTGTGGCCGTTGAGCATGAACAACGCAGTGCTGGCGATGCCGGTCGGATTTTGCGCGTTCAGGCTCGGATTGGGGTAACTCTTCTTTATGTAATCCGTGTCGATAACGGCAAGAATTTGAATGGACTGAGCGACTTTTTCCAGGTTGATGATATTCGGATCGACTTTCATTTGAATGCCTCCATGACAGGCTAATTGCCCGTTCGGTGCGCGTGGCGCATCGGCGATGCGCTTCGTCAGTATTGTCCATTTATATTTGTTTTAGTACCTGTCAGGTTTGATGGGGAATTTATTTTGGGGAGAATTAATTTTTTAGATCGGGAGGGGGGCGTGTAATCGACTGTAATTGATTTTTATTGATTTTCCGGGTCTGAATTACAGGTTGTTGTATGCGAGGTCAAGCGCTCGTCACCGCGTAATCGGTTGTAATTGATTTTGGTGGGTGAATGAATTGATATTGTCCTTGACGCGCTAATGACGTGTCGTCGGACTCAAATTCATAACGCTTAGTGAATGGAGATTAACCATGGCTTCCGAAATCACGCTTGCATCAAGCGCGCAGGACATCAACATCATCGCGGTGATCGATACGGAATGGGTCAAGAAGACGTATCCGAACCCGAGCCAGAATCAGGCCGCGCCGACGGGCATCGCCCACAATGGCCAGTTCCTGATCTGCACCGGTGCGCGTGGCGTCAAGGGGCAGGGTACGGCCGACCTGGAAATCACCGCCTACCCGGGTGACCGCGTCCAGTTCACCGGCGTGTCGATCTACGACAACTCCGACGATGCCGTGATCATCTACAACATCCCGCGCTATCAAGGCGACGAGGTATTCAACCCGTTCGTCTGCAACACGGTCGTCCGCAATGGCGCGGTGGAACCCAACCCGGATTCGGGGACCCGCAATGGCCTCCCGCCGCTGAAGAAGCAACTCACGTTCGCGACTTTCGACTCGTCGGTCCGGCGAAGCGGGACGGAATATTTCGGCGTGTGCTTCGCGCTTTACAAGCTCGTCGGCGGGCAGAACCAGGAACTGTTCGGCTACTACTGGTGGGACCCGAAGATCATCGTTCCGGCCTGACCCGCTGCTGTCGGTTTCAGCGCCCGAGCATGCGGAAACGCGTGTGCAAGCAGAGGTGCAGGGCGGGCGCTGTTTCAGCGTAAGCGCGTCATCCTCCGCACCTCGTGCGGGAAGTCGGCGGCGCAGGGTGGTGCCCACGATCATGTCCGTGGGCACCACCGTTCTGCGCAGCGGCGAAGCAGCGCGATCCGGTTGCGCGGCGCCACACAGTCTTGTACGGTGAGCGTTCGTCGTTCGAACCCGGAGCCCACCGCGTGAGCCGTACCGCCAACCGATCCGCCGTACCGTCGCCGTTCTGGCGCGATACCGCGCTGCCGTTCATCGAGGCGCGCACCGTCGACGACGGGCGCGCGATCTGCTACGCGAAGCACACGCACGACACGTTTTCGGTGGGCGCGATCGTCGGCGGCACGAGCACGTACGTGAACGGCGCGACGAACGCGCACGTCGGGCGCGGCGTGCTGGTGATCATCGACCCGGAGCAGGTGCACGCGTGCAACCCGTACGGCCCCGATGCATGGGCGTACCGGATGGTCTATGTCGACGTGCCGTGGCTCGCGCGGCTGCAACATTCGCTGGGCGGCGATCCGAACCGCGATTTTCACGGGTTTTCGCCGAAGTTGACCGAGCGCGGCGATCTGTTCGCGCGATTTGGCGGCTTCTACCGCACGCTCGTGTCGCCCGGCATCGATGCGCTCGGCAAGGAGAGTGCGGCGGTCGAATTCTTCACGGCGCTGCACGGCGCGCTCGACCGCGAACTACCCGATGCGCGGCCGGGAGACGACAACGCAAAGCTTGCGCGCGCGGCCGACTACATCGCCGCCCATTGCCGCGAGGCCGTCACGCTCGATGCGATCTGCGCGGCGGCCGACCTGTCGCCGTCGTACCTGATCCGCGCATTCAATGCGCGTTACGGGATGACGCCGCATGCATTCCTGATCGATCGGCGCGTGCAGTACGGCCGCACCGAATTGCGGCGTGGCAGGCCGATCGCCGAAGTCGCGCTCGACGCCGGCTTTGCGGACCAGGCGCATTTCCAGCGCGCGTTCCGGCGGATCGCGGCCGCGACGCCCGGGCAGTACCGCAGCGCGATGCGCTGACCGCCACGACGGCTACACGTCGAGCAGAAACAGCGCGCTGCCCGCGAGCAGCAGCGCCATCAGCCGGTTGAACACGCGCATGCGCCGCGCGTTCGCGAGCCGGTGCCGCAGCGACGCGCCCGCATAGCCCCAGCATGCGATCGACGCGAAGCAGATCACCAGATACAGCGCGGCGAACTGCCAGACCTGCGCGCGATCGCCATCGGCCGCATACGCGCCCATCGCGGCCACGCACGCGAGCCACGCCTTCGGATTGAGCCACTGCATCGCCGCGCCGGACGCCGCCGACGGGCCGGCCACGTGGGGATCGGCCGACAGCCGGCCGTCGTCGAGCGCGAGTCGCAGCGCCATATACAGCAGAAACGCGATCCCCGACCACTGCGTGGCCGTCGTCAGCACGGGCCAGCGCGCGAGCGCCGCGTGCAGGCCGAGCCCGATCAGCAGGAACAGCGCGACGAAGCCGAGCGTCGCGCCCGCCGCGTAGCGCAGGCTCGCGCCGAGGCCGTGGCGGGCGCCCGCGCTGAGCGCGACGATGTTGACGGGACCGGGGGTGATCGACGAGGCGAGCGCGAACGCGGCCATCGAAACCAGCATGCTCATCAGGTGTCTCCATGCGACATGTCGAAAGTCGCATCGAGACTACGGGCGCGGCGCCGGCCCGTATTGAAGAAAACTGCCCTCGGCGGCGCTGTCGGGATTCACGTCACGCTGAATCCGGCGCAGCGCTCACGAGCCGACCGAAAGCGACAGGACGCAGGCGTGGCCGCCGAAGCCATCGAGTCTCATTTCACGGATGGGCGGGCGTCGCGAGCGCGTCGAACGCGTCGGCTTCCGGAAGCTGGCGCCACGACTCCGGGCCTGCGTCGATTTCTTCGACCGTCAGCAGGCACGCATCGAGTTCGCGACGCAACCGGACGTGATCGATCGACTGCCCGATGAACACGATTTCCTGCCGGCAATCACCTGCCGGCTCCTCCCATTTCTTCAGCACGCCCTCGCGACGATAGTCGTCGTGTGGCCAGTCCGACGGTGGCGTAAACCGCCACCATCGGCCAACGTAGCCCCACTGGAACGTGTCGCCGGCCTGCACGAGCATGGCGGTTTCCGCATATCGGTGCGCGGCCCACACATAGCCCTTGCAGCGAAGCAGTCGGCCGTTGGTCCAGGGGCGCCGCAGCCACGCGAGCAGGCGCGCCGGATGAAACGGCGCACGTTCGCGATAGACCCACGACGCGACCCCGTACGCATCCGATTCCGACGGGCGTTCGTCGGCCTGCATGCGTTGCATCCATCCCGGCGATTCGACGAGCGCCGGCAGATCGAAGCGCCGCGTATCGAGGACGTCCGACGGATCGACCTTGCCGTGCTGCATCGGCAGGATTCGCGCGGACGGATTCAGTGAGGCCAGAATGGCGCGCAGCCGCTCGAAACCCGCGTGGCCGATCCGGTCGAGTCGGCTCACGAGGATCACGTTCGCATATTCGACTTGTTCGATCAGCAGGTCCGACAGCGTGCGCGGCGGACCGGCATCGCCGCCGTTCGCGGGCGGGGCGTCGTGCGTGACGGGTTCGGCCGACGCGATCATGTCCTCGAACGTCTCGCCGTTGACCACCGTGACGAGCGTGTCCAGCCGCGCGAGTTCGCTGAGGCTGAAACCGTCCCGGTCGAGAAACGCGAACGTCTCCGCGACGGGCATCGGCTCCGAGATGCCCGTCGACTCGATCAGCAGGTAATCGAAGCGACGCTGCCGCGCCAGCGTGCTGATCTGCTCGAGCAAATCGGCGCGCAGCGTGCAGCAGATACAACCGTTGGTCATTTCGACCAGTTCGTCCTCGCCTCGATGCAGCTCGACGTTGCGCCGCACGTCGTCGGCGTCGACGTTGACCTCGCTCATGTCGTTGACGATCACGGCGACCTTCAGGCCGGCGCGATTGCGCAGGATGTGGTTCAGCAACGTCGTCTTCCCGGCGCCGAGGAAGCCGGACAGCACGGTGACCGGAATCCTCGGCGCCGGGGCGGCCGGCAAGTGTCGATTGGCCGGCGTCGTCATGCGCTCTGCCCGGACGCGCGATCCAGGTAGCCCTCGAACAGGTCGACCACGACATAGCCGTCGTCGGCGGCGTCGCCCCACAGATCCTTCACGCGGAACTCCACATGATAGGTCGGCTGATGCGCGGCGCCGGTGTCGCCGTGGCCGATCGCGTCCGGGAATGGCCACGATTCGGTCGTCCGGTGCAACACGACGCCCGTCTTGCCGCGAACGTAGCCCGGCGCGCGGATGTGTCCGCTGACGTATTCGTCGCGAACGACGACGCGATCGCCGACCTCGAACCGCGTCGACCCGGCCGGGGCCGCCCGGCCGGCGGAGCGCGGCGGGTTCGCGAGCCGGAAAGGCGAACCGAGCGCGCGGTCGAGTTCATCCTGCGTGAGCACGCCGGTTTCGACGAGCAAGGTCGCGGTCGCGATCACGTAGCGCTCGTAGTAGCGCGTGCCGACGTGCTGGCGCACGTCGATGCGTTCGACTGCGTGACGTACCTCGTCGACGCTGAATTTTTTCAGTTGGTCCACCCCGACGAACATCAGGCTGTACGCGAGATGTTCCCAGTCTTCCTTGAAGACCGGTTTGTAGCCGAGGCTGTTGATCGTATGCGGCACCGGGCCGAAACCCTGGAATCCGCCGAGGTCGTGAAAGCCGTCCATATGTGATCTCCGAGAGGAAGGTCGAGAGCGAAACGTGGTGCGAGTCAGTGCGCGCGCGGCAGCGCAACGCCGATCAGCACGTCCTTCGTGACGAGCGCGCGCAGTTGTTCCTCGGTCATGTGCTCGCTGCCGGCCGGCCGCACGGGCAGCACGAGATAGCGGCTTTCGGCAGTCGTATCCCAGACCTTCACGACGACGTCGTCGGGCAGGTCGGTGCCGAGTTCCCGCAGCACCGTGCGCCCTTCGCGGACGAGCCGCGCACGATATTCGAAGCCCTTGTACCACTCGGGCGGCAGCCCGAGCACCGGCCAGTTCGTGCATGAGCACAGGCTGCAGACGATCACGTTCTTCAGCGTCGGGGTGTCCTCGAGCGCGACGATGTATTCGCCCTGCGGGCCGGTGTAGCCGAACTGCGCACAGGCGGCCGTGCCGTCCTTCAGCAGAAGTTCGCGAAATGCCGGGTCGACCCACGCACGCGCGACGATGCGCGCGCCGTTGGCCGGGTCCCAGGTCGTGGACATCAGCTCGGTCAGCGTGTCGATATAGCCGTCGGGAATCAGGTTCTTCTCCTTCATCACGCGAAACAGCGCCCAGGCGCGTTCGCCGGGCGTCGAGACGGTTTCCTCGGAAGGAATCGTGTTCATCGTGGGGCTCCTTGTCGTGGTTCGGGTCGACCGCCGCCACGGCGTGGCGACTGCCGTGGCGGGGGGCAGGCGTGTCGTGTCGGTCACGCTCGACGAGCAGGGTAAGAAGAGAAAAAGCGCGGTTCTTTGCCGGCACGGATCGGAAACTGTGCCGAGACGGCCCCGGTGCGCGGCAGGCGCCGATGCGCACCCGGAGGCACGGCGATGCGCGGCGTCGACAGCGCGTCCGGCATGAAACTGGGGCAGCCCGCGCACGTTGCTCGACCGCCGCGGGGCGCTGGCTGCGCAGGTCCGCCACAGCCAATTTCTTGTTCCGCCGGAAAACAGAAATGCGGATTTTGCCTTTCTATTCTCACCCTCAAGCGACGGCCGTCCGGTGTCGCGAATCGTCGGCGCTCTCCGAGTACCGGCGGAATAACAGTCAGCCAGCACCCCGCGATTCCACCGTCCGGCAACGGTTCCCGTTCGTCGTACGTCGAGCGTGGCGGTGTCTGCGCATCCAGGTGAGGAGCATGATGGACAACGTCAACAGAATGAAACTGAAGCGGATCGCGCGCTGGATCGGCCTGTCGCTGATGGTCGTCGCATCGCATTACGCGGGCGCGGTCGAGGTCGATCCCGGCGACTACGAGCAGTATCCGATCGGCGCGACGATCGGCGTGCTGTACTACAACTATTCGGCGACGAACGCGTACTACGCGAATGGACACCGGACGTCGGATTTCGATCTGCAGTCCAATGTCGGCATCGCCCGCCTGCTGCATGTGTTCCAGCTCACCGACCGGCTCACGATCGATCCGCAGGTGTTGCTGCCGTTCGGTCATATCAGCAGCTTCGGTAACGCCGGCGCGCTTGGCAGTACGAATGGTGTCGGCGACGTGATCCTGACCGCGCCGTTGAAATTCCGCCTGAACGAAGCGAAGGACGTC
>NZ_BBSK01000092.1:0-20045 GCF_001319805.1 Burkholderia sp. E168m22 | reverse complement strand
CGAAGGACGTCGTCGCCGCGACGGTCTACGTTTACGCGCCGACCGGGAGTTACGACCAGAACCGCGGCCTCAATCTCGGCGCCAACCGCTGGTCGCTCGATTTCCAGGCAGCCTACGTCAAGCACTTTTCGCCGCAGTGGGCACTCGATCTCGTCGGCGACGCGATCTGGTACGGCAACAACACGTCGTATGGCGCGAGCGGTGCGACGCTGCATCAGCGGATGAGCTACAGCGCACAGGCGATGGTGCGTTACATGCCCGATCTAGGCACGTCGCTCGGCATCGGCATTACCCAGCTCTGGGGCGGTGAAACGAGCGTCGACGGCGCGGACAACAACGACGCGCTGCGTACGACGCGCCTGCGGATCACCGCGGCGAAGTTCGTGACGAAGGCCGACCAGGTGCAAATCCAGCTCGGCACCGACCTGAGCGTGCGCAACGGTCCGAAGAACAGCGTGCTCGCCGGCCTGCGTTACGCGCACATCTTCTGACGACCCGCATGCACCAGGGTATGGCCGGTGCATGCCGCTCCGTGTCCCCCAACGTCGAACCCTCGACACCCGATTCCCTTTCCAGAGAGGTCACGCATGGAATCCGCCATCGACAAACACCTGATCTGCCCGCGGACGCTGTCGCGCCGCGTCGCCGACGATTACCAGCCGCCGTTCCCGATGTACGTCGCCCGGGCCGCCGAAGACCTGAACCAGGTCGTGATGGGCTATTTCGGCGTGCAATACAGCGGCGCCGACAAGCGCGCGGCGGCACTGGCCGCGTTGCGCCGGATCGTCGCCGATTTCGGTATGCAGGACGGCCCGAACAACTTCGACCTGACGCAACACACCGACGATCAGGGCTACGAGAACCTGATTGCCGTCGGCTACTGGCGCGATCCGGCCGCGTATGCGCGCTGGATCGCGTCGCCGGCGCTCGTCGAATGGTGGGCCTCCGACGCACGCCTCGCGGACGGGATCGGCTACTTCCGGGAAATCGTCGCGCCGCGCGCCGAGCAGTTCGAGACGCTTTACGCATTTACGAGCGATTTCCCCGGCGTCGGCGCGATCATGGACGGCGTCAGCGGCGAGATCGAGGAGCACGGCTACTGGGGATCGATGCGTGACCGGTTCCCGATCTCGCAGACGGACTGGATGAACGCGAACGGCGAGTTGCGCATCGTCGACGGCGATCCGGCGCGCGGCGGCCGTGTGGTCGTACTGGCACACGACAACATCGCGCTGATTCGGTCCGGTCAGGACTGGCGCGCGGCGGAGAGCGACGAGCGCCGACTGTATCTCGAGGAGATCGAGCCGACGTTGCGCAGCGGAATGGAGTTCCTGCGCGACAACGGCAAGGAGGTCGGCTGCTACAGCAACCGCTACGTGCGCTCGATCGATCTCGACGGCAACCTGCTCGACGAGAGTTACAACATCGGCCACTGGCGCTCGCTCGACCGCCTTGAGCGGTGGGCCGAATCCCATCCGACGCACCTGCGGATCTTCGTCACGTTCTTCCGCGTCGTGACCGGGCTGTCGAAACTGCGGCTGTATCACGAAGTTTCCGTCTTCGACGCAAAGCATCAGGTCTACGAATACGTGAACTGCCATCCGCGCACCGGACTGATGCGCGACGCCGTCGCCATCGCGCGCTGAATCCCGCCGGCGCCGCCCAGGCTGGCGGCGCCGCTTACCGAACTGGAGAACGTCGATGGCCATCAAACGCCCGACCCGCGAACAACTGTCCGACATTGCAGCCGGCTTCGGCTTTCATGTCGATGCCCGCCAACTCGCCGAATACGACGATGCGCTGCAGGCGAACTTCGACGCGTACGACGTGATCGACGCGCTGCCCGACCATCTGCCCGTCGTCGCGTATCCGCGCACGCCCGGCTACCGCCCGGAAGGCGACGAGAACCGCTACGGCGCATGGGCGCGCAAGAGCACGATCCACGGTGCCGCCGACGGCAAGCTGCGCGGCAAGGCGGTGGCCGTGAAAGACAACATCTGCGTCGCCGGCGTGCCGATGCGCAATGGCGCGAGCACGTTCGAGGGCTACGTGCCCGATATCGATGCGACCGTCGTCACGCGGGTGCTCGACGCCGGCGCGACGATCGCCGGCAAGGCGACCTGCGAGTACTACTGCTTTTCCGGCGGCTCGCACACGAGCGCGTCGGGGCCGGTACACAATCCGCGCAAGGCCGGACACTCGTCCGGCGGCTCGTCGTCCGGCTGCGGCGCGCTGGTCGCGAGCGGCGAGGTCGACATGGCGCTCGGCGGCGACCAGGGCGGCTCGGTGCGAATCCCGTCCGCCTATTGCGGCATCTACGGGATGAAGCCGACGCACGGGCTCGTGCCGTACACCGGTGCGATGCCGATCGAGGCGACCGTCGATCATCTCGGGCCGATGACGGGCAGCGTGCTCGACAACGCGCTGCTGCTCGATGTCATCGCGGGCGACGACGGGCTCGATCCGCGCCAACGGATGTTGCCGCCGCGCGCCGATTATCTCGGCGCGATCCGCGACGGCATCGCGGGCCTACGGATCGGCATTCTGCGCGAGGCGTTCGGGCTCGCGAATTCGGAGAAAGTGGTCGACGAGGCCGTGCGGGTCGCCGCCCTCCGGTTGCGCAAGCTGGGCGCGAACGTCGACGAAGTGTCGGTGCCGCTGCATGCGGCCGGCACCGCGATCTGGCTGCCGATTGCGGCCGAGGGCGCGACGCAGCAGATGATGAAGGGCAACAGCCACGGTTTCAACTGGGGCGGTCTGTACGTGACCGGCATGATCGATCATCACGCGGGCTGGCGCGAGCGCGCCGACGAGCTGCCGGATACCGTGAAGGTGACGATGCTGCTCGGCGAATATTTCACGAGCCGGTATCGCGGGCGCTACTACGCGAAGTGCCAGAACCTCGCGCGACGCTTGCGGTCGGCTTACGACACGGCGCTGCAATCGTATGACGTATTGCTGATGCCGACCGTCCCGATGCGCGCGTCGGAACTGCCGAAGCCCGACTGTGCGATGTCCGAGTCGCTGACGCGGGCGTTCGAGATGCTCACGAATACCGCGCCGTTCGACGTGTCCGGGCACCCGGCGATGTCGCTGCCGTGCGGGGTAGCCGACGATCTGCCGATCGGGCTGCAACTGGTCGGGCGCCGTTTCGACGAGGCGACGCTCTACCGCTGCGCGTATGCGTACGAACAGTCTTCCGACTGGCGCCAGACGACCTTCGCATGACATGTCCGGCGCGGCCGCGCATCGCCGCCGCGCCGCCTGTCGGTCCGACCGGCAACGCGGCCTGCACGGTTGCCGATTGGACAATGCGCTTTTGAACGGGCACGCTACCGGTTGCGTGTTGGCTAACCCATGTGGGGCACGACCATGACGATGCGTCCTTTCCCGCGCGCCGCAAGCGGCGACGCGCCCGGCCCGGCGTCCGACGGCCCGCCGGGCGAATGGACGAATTCGGCGATCGAAGTGGCGACCGACGGCTCGGTCAGCCAGCGTATCGAGTTCTGGCGCGAGACGATTCTGCGTTTGTTCGCGGACGTGCAGATCGCGGCCGTGCAGAAAGCCGATTTCTTCGGCCAGGTGCGGCAGCGCAAATGCGAAAAGATGCGGATCTCGGAAATCTACGCCAGCGAACAGGCCGTGAGTCGGCGCTATCGCCAGGCGCGCAGCGAGTATGAAGACAAGTATTTCGGCGTATTGATGCTCGAGGGCAGCCAATCGGTCGAGCAGGACGGCAAGATCGTCACGCTGCACCCGGGGGATTTTGCGATCTACGACGCGACCCGGCCGCACCACCTGCAGTTCGGCCAGTCGTGGCGCGAGATCGTCGTCAGCATTCCCCGCGCGACCCTGAACCAGCTCGTCGTCGGGATGGAACACCGCACGGCATGCCCGACGCACACCGGCGCGGGCGTCGGCAGCGTCATGCGCGCGTTTCTCGAACAGATGTCGTCGCAGATCCGCAGCGTGACCGAGGACGAGATGCGGCAGTTGTCGGATACCGCGATCTCGCTGATCGCGATGACGCTCGGCGGCATGCAGCGCAACGACCTCGCGCAATCGAGGATGAAGGCGTTGACGCTGACGCGTGTGAAGCGGCATCTGCTCGAGCACCTGCACGATCCGGAGCTGAGCCCGATGATGATCGGGCAGTCGATCGGGATGTCGTCGCGGTACATCAACAAGCTGTTCGAAGCCGAGAACACGTCGCTGATGCGTTATGTATTGAACCTGCGGCTCGAACGGTGCGCGCAGGATCTTGCGAATCCGCAATGCGCGGTGCTGCGCGTGTCCGATATCGCGTTGCGCTGGGGATTCAACGACATGTCGCATTTCAGTCGCGTGTTTCGGGAGCGGTTCGCGATGTCGCCGCGGGCGTGGCGCGAGCAGGGCGGCAAGCCGCGCGCGTAACGCGCCGTCCTGGGCCGCGTTCGCGGCAGGCAGGCGCCGATCGGAGGCGGCTGGACGTCGACGGGCGCGGCCGCCGTCAGTGCAACGCGCGCGGCGCGTGCGTCGGGCGAGCGCCGTGCGGATCGGTCGACGCCGCCGAATCGGTCGATTCGGCCGGCCCGGCGGCGTCGGCCGGACGCAGCGGCCCGCCCGGGGACGGCTGCGTCGACACCGAGAAGCCGAACGTATTGACGCCGCCCGAGCACGCGACGAACACGCCGCCGCCGTGCATCTCGGCCACGGCCTTGACGATCGACAGTCCGAGCCCATGGTTTTCCTTGCTGTTCGCGCGCGCTTCCTCGAGCCGGTAGAAGCGCTCGAACACGTGCGAGCGCTGCACGGGGTCGATCGGCTCGCCGGGGTTCGACACGGCCATCTCGACGAGCGTGTCGCGGCGCGTGATCGTCACGTTCAGCGTCGCGCCGGGCGCCGAATGCTGGATCGCGTTGATCAGCAGGTTCGTCATCGCGCGGCGGAACAGCGACGGATCGACGGCCGCGCGCGCGTCGCCGTGCAGTTCGGCACGCAACTGCGCCTCGTCGAGCGGGATTTCGAGGAAGTCGAGCATGCGCCGCACCTCGTCGGCGAGCGACACGTCCTTCAGGTCGCTCGCGCGCTCGCCGCGGTCGCTGCGCGACAGGAACAGCATGTCGTTGATGATCACGCGCAGCCGCTCGAATTCCTCGAGGTTCGATTGCAGCGTCTGGCGCATCCGGTCGACGGAACGGTCGCGGCTCGTCAGCGCGACCTGGGTCTGGCCGATCAGGATGCTGATCGGCGTGCGCAGCTCGTGCGCGACGTCCGCGTTGAACGCTTCGAGCCGCGCGTAGGTTTGCTGGATGCGTTCGAGCGCGCCGTTGAACGACGTGGCGAGATCGCGCAACTCGGTGGGTAGCGCGTCGGTGTGCAGCCGCTGGCGGCGGTTTGTCGCGCTGACGCTCGCCGCGTCCTGCGACAGCCGGTCGAGCGGCGCGAGCCCGAAGCGCGCGACCGCGCGGCTCAGCAGCAGCGTGATGACGGTGGCCGTCGCGATCAGCGCGGCCAGCGTCCAGCCGAAGCGGCGCAGCATCCGCTGCGTCCGTTCGCACGTCGTCGCGACGACCAGTTGCAGCGTCGGCCGCTCGCCGGCGCCGGCCAGCGTGATGGTCTTCGTCATCACCGCGTAGCTGCTGTCGTTGAGCTGGTAGCGCTGGAACGCGCCGAACGGCGGATCGAGCGGCACGCCGTCGACGGGGCTGCCGAAGCGGAACGCGGGGTTGTCGCTGATCACCTGGTAGTGCGTCGAGCCGTCGGGCGGTTCGAGATCGGCGAGTTTTTCCTGCATCAGGCGGCCGCGCGCGGCCGTGGTCGCGTGCGACACGATCATCGCGGCGACCTTGGCGCGCGTGTCGATCGTCGCGCGCAATTCGGCGAACAGCTGGCGCTCCATCATCACGAACAGCCCGCAGCCGACCAGCGTGAACACGAGCAGCGACACGATGCCGAACATCGCCGAGAGCCGCAGGATGATCGAGCGTTTCATGCGCGCCGCTCCGTGTCGCCGTCCTCGCGCGCCTCGAGCACGTAGCCCATCCCGCGGATCGTGTGCAGCAGCTTCTCCGCGAAGGGGCCATCGAGTTTCGCGCGCAGGCGCTTGATCGCCGTCTCGACGACGTTCGCATTGCTGTCGAAGTTCACGTCCCACACGAGCTCGGCAATGGTCGTCTTCGACAGCACCTCGCCGCTGCGCCGCGCGAGCACGCCGAGCAGCTGGAATTCCTGCGCGGTCAGGTCGAGCCGCGCGCCGTCGCGGGTCGCGCGGCGGCCGATCAGGTCGACGCGCAGGTCGCCGATCGAAATCAGCGTCGATTCCTGCACGCGGGCGCGGCGCGTCAGCGCACGCAGCCGTTCGATCAGTTCGAGGAACGAGAAGGGCTTGGTCAGGTAGTCGTCGGCGCCGCCGCGCAAGCCCCGCACGCGGTCGTCGACGCGATCGCGCGCGGTCAGCATGATCACGGGAGTCTGCTTCTGCGCGCGCAATGCACGCAGCACGCCGAAGCCGTCGAGCTTCGGCAGCATCACGTCGAGCACGACCACGTCGTAGTCGAATTCGACGGCTTTCCACGCGCCGTCCTCGCCATCGAGCGCGGTATCGACGACCCAGCCTTCCTCGGTCAGGCCGCTCTTCAGGTATTCGACGACTTTCGGTTCGTCCTCGACGATCAGTACTTTCATGTTCGTTTTCCGCGTAACCGGGTTAAGGGCGGGTCAAGGGCCGACACCCGCGCCGCGCTGCGGGGCCGCCGACGCGACGTCGGACGGCGCCAGGCCGCTCGCCGCATCGCCGTCCCAGCCGCCGCCGAGCGCCTTCGCGAGAAACACCACGAGCGCCGCGCGCTGGCCCTGGATCTGCACGGCCTGGCGCTCGCTCGTCAGCAACTGCTGCTGGGCCGTCAGCACGTCGATGAACGGCGTCAGGCCGCCCGCGTAGCGGTCCTGCGCAAGCGATACGAGCTTGCGCGCGTCGTCGACGGCCGCGGAAGCCTGCTGCGCGGCCTGCGCGAGCACCGACAGGCCGGTCACCGCATTTTGCACCTCCTGGAACGCGGTGAGCACGGTCTGCCGGTAGCTGGCCTGCGCGGCGACGTAGCCGGCCTGCGCGAAATCGACGCCGGCCTTCAGCTTGCCGCCCTCGAACAGCGGCTGGCTGAGCGAGCCGCCAACCGACCACAGCAGTGCCGGCACGGTGAACAGGCCCGCGAAGCGGGTCGCGTCCCAGCCGATGTCCGGCGACAGCGTGATACGCGGGAAATACGCGGCGCGCGCGACGCCGATCTGCGCGTTCGCGGCGGCCATCGCGCGCTCGGCCGACGCGACGTCGGGGCGCCGCTGCAGCAGGTCGCTCGGCATCCCGGTCGGCAGCGCGGGCGCGTTGATCGGCACCACGCGCGGCGGCAGCGAGAAGGCGGGAGCCGGCGTACCGACCAGCGTCGCGATCGCGGTTTCGACCTGCGCGCGTTGCTGGATCAGCAATTGCGCCTGCGTGCGGGTCGCGTCGAGCTGCGCGCGCTGCTGCAACAGGTCGAGGCCCGACACCGCGCCGAGGTCGTGGCGCGCGCTGACGTAATCGAGCGCCTTCTGTTGCAGGTCGATCGAGCGCTTGACGACGTCGATCTCGGTGTCGAGCTCGCGCAGCGTGAAATAGCTCGACGCGAGGTCGGCGCTCAGCACGAGGCGCGCGTTTGCGAAATCGTCACGCGACTGCTCGGTGCTGGCCTGCGCGGCTTCGACGTTGCGCCGCACGCGGCCGAACAGGTCGAGTTCGTAGCTGACCGCCGCGCCCACCTGGATGTCGTTCTGCACGGTCGACATGCTCTGCGTCGCGTAGTTGGTCTGCGGCCGGTCGGCGGAGATCTTGAAGCGCTGGCCGCTTGCGTTCAGCCCGACGGCCGGATACTGCGCGGACGCCACCGACGCGAGCGTCGCCTTCGCCTGGTCGTAGCGCGCGGCCATCGCCTTCAGGTTCTGGTTGTTGCGCAGCGCGTCGGCTTCCAGTGCGTCGAGCTGGGCGTCGCCGAACGCGGTCCACCAGGCGGGATCGAGCGGCGCGCGGGCCGGCGCGGCCGGCTGCCAGTATGCGTCGGCCGGGTCGAGCCGCCACGCGGCCGGCGTATCGACGGGCGGGCGCCGGTAATCCGGGCCGACCGTGCAGCCGGCGAGCACCGCGGCCGCGACGATCGCCACGGCGCCGATCGCGGCCGGGTGCACGCGGGGGCGCATCGCGATCACGACTTCGCCCCCGCGACCGCCGAGGCGGGCTGTGCCGCCGGCGCCTGCACGACGACCCGGTCGCCGGTCGCGAGCGCGTCGCTCGGGTTCGCGACGAGGCGGTCGTTCGGCGTGATCGGCCCGTCGACTTCGAGCGTCTGGCCGATCGTGCGCACGACCGTCACCTGTTTCAGCCGGACCTGGCCGTTCGCATCGACGGCGGCGACCGTCGGGCCTTCGGCGCGGAACAGCAGCGTATTGGCCGGCACCTGCAGGCGGCCGACCGGCGTCATCGGCAGCGTCGCCTGCACGTACGCGCCGGGCAGCAGCCGCCCGTCCGGATTCGGCAGCGTGATCTCAATCTGCAGCGAACGCGTCGCGACGTCGATCGCCTGCGACGTGCGCGTGATCGTCCCGTCGAAAGTGCGCCCCGGCAGCTCGGCCTGCGCGACGCTCACGTGCTGGCCGACCTTCACCTGCTGCGCATACGCCTGCGGCACCTGCACGTACAGGCGCAGCCGGTCGGCCTGCACGACCGTGAACAGCGAGCGGCCCGCGTTGCCGGAATTGACGAGATCGCCGACGTCGACGTTGCGCTGCGTGACGATCCCGTCGATCGGCGCGACGATCCGCTGGAAGCCCTTCAGCTCGGTGAGGCGGCGCATGTTCGCATCGGCCGCCGCGAGGTTCGCGCTGCCCTGGCTGAACGCGCCTTGCCGGTCGTCGAGTTCCTGCTGCGACACGGCATCGCGCTGGCGCAACTGCTGCGCGCGGTCGAACGACGTCTTCGCGAGCGCGAGCGCGGCTTGCGCCTGCTGGCGCTGCGCGGTGGCCTGCGCCAGTTCCTGGTTCAGCTCCGGCGTGTCGAGTTCGGCGAGCGTTTGTCCCTGCTTCACGTGCGCGCCGATATCGGCCTGCCAGCGCAGCACGTAGCCACTGGCGCGCGCATAGATCGGCGCCTCGACGAAGCCGCGCAGCGTGCCGGGCAGCGTCAGCTTGCCGCCGGTGGCCGCGTCGACCGGATGCACGACGCTCACGTACTGGCGCGTGTTCTGCGCGGCGACCGCGTCGAGGCGATGCTGGTTCAGCACGTTGACGACGATGGTGCGCGCGGCGCCCGCCGCGAGCAGCACGCCGATCACGATCAGGACGATCCGTCCGCGCCGCGACACCGACGCGCGCGCCGGCAGGTGCATGCCGTGTTCGTCCACCTGGATGCCGACGGCGCTGTGATGTTTCTCTTCCATGAATTCAACCAGTTCAACCGGGTAGTGGGGCGAAAGTCAGTGTCCGGCCTGGCGCGCACGCCGCCGGGCCAGCCGCGCATGCACGCCGCCGAACACGAGCGGCACGAACAGCAACGTCGAAACGGTCGCGAACAGCAGCCCGCCGATCACCGCGCGGCCGAGCGGCGCATTCTGCTCGGCGCCTTCGCCGAGACCGAGCGCCATCGGCACCATCCCGATGATCATCGCGAGCGCCGTCATCAGCACCGGCCGGATGCGGGTCGCGCCGGCCTCCAGCGCGGCCGTGAGCGGCGGCGCGCCCGCCGCGAGGCGTTGCCGCGCGAACGACACGACCAGGATGCTGTTCGCGGTCGCGACGCCGACCGTCATGATCGCGCCCGTCAACGCGGGCACGCTCAGGTGCGTGCCGGTGATGAACAGCATCCACGCGATGCCGGCGAGCGCGGCAGGCATCGCGCTGATGATGATCAGCGGGTCGAGCCACGACTGGAAATTGACGACGATCAGCAGGTAGACGAGCACGATCGCCATCGCGACGCCCGCGCCGAGGCCGATGTACGACGTGCGCATCGTCTCGATCTGGCCGCGCATCGTGAGGTCGGTGCCGCGCGGCAGCGTCGCGCGCGCGTCGGCCACGATGCGGTCGATCTCGCCCGCGACCGCGCCGAGATCGCGGCCCTCGACGCTCACGTACACGTCGATCGCCGGGCGGATGTTGTAGTGCGTGATCACGGCCGGGTTCACGGTACTGCGGACCTGCACGAGATTACCGAGCAGCTGCAGCGGCGTGCCGGTGCGGCCGCTCGCGGAGATCGGCGTGCCGAGCAGGTCGTCGACCGACGACAGGTTGTATTGCGGGGTCTGGATCTGCAGCGGGTACTGGACGCCGGTGCGCGGGTTGATCCAGAACGACGGCGTCGTCTGCGAACTCCCCGACAGCGAGATCAGCATGTTCTGCGCGACGTTCTGCGCGGAGAGATTGAGCTGCTGCATGCGCGTACGGTCCATGTCGGCCAGCAGGGTCGGCTCGTCGTTGCGTTGCAGCACGTGCACGTCGACGGCGCCGGGGATTTGCCTGATCTTTTTCATCAGGCTGCTCGCAATGGTCATGTTACTCGCGAGATCGTTGCCGAGCACCTGCACGTCGATCGCGGCCGGCTGCCCGAAGTTGAGGATCTGCGTGATGATGTCCGACGGCTGGAAGAAGAACTCGACGCCCGGGAAGCGCTGCGGCAGCAGCGTGCGCAGCGTCTGTACGTAGTGCCCGGTCGCGCGGTGGCCGGGTTTCAGCGCGATCAGCAGTTCGCCGTCGAGCGTGCCGATCGTGCCGGCGTTGCTGTACGACAGGTTGATGCCGCTCACCGGCAGGCCGAGGTTGTCGACGATCGCGCCGAGCTCGTCGGGCGGCACGGTTGCGCGGATCACGCGCTCGACCTGGTCGGCGAGCCGCGCGGTTTCCTCGATCCGGTAGCCGGTCGGCGCGCGCACGTGCAGCCGGAGGTTGCCGGAATCGGCGTTCGGGAAGAAATCGCGGCCGAGCATGAACACGAGGCCGGTCGACAGCACGCAGAAGCCGAGGAAGCACAGCGCGTAGAAGCGGCGGCGCACGAGCAGGATAGTGAGCAGCACGATGTACCACGCGCGCAGCCGTTCGAACGCATGGTTGAACGCGTGATGGATGCGTGCGAAGCGCGACGTCGAATGATCGGCGCCGGTGTTCGCCTGCTGCGGGCGGAACAGCAGCATCGCGAGCGTCGGCACCAGCGTGCGCGACAGCACGTACGACGCGAGCATCGCGAACACCACGGCTTCCGCGAGCGGCACGAACAGGAAGCGCGCAACGCCGGTCAGGAAGAACATCGGCACGAACACGATGCAGATACACAGCGTCGACACCAGTGCGGGCACCGCGATCTCGCCCGCGCCTTCGAGGATCGCATCGTGCAGGTTCGTCCCCAGATGCAGGTGCCGCTCGATGTTCTCGATCGTGACGGTCGCGTCGTCGACGAGAATGCCGACCGCGAGCGCGAGGCCGCCCAGCGTCATGATGTTGATGGTCTCGCCGAGCGCGGACAGCGCGATCAGCGACGTGAAGATCGACAGCGGGATCGAAATCGCGATGATCAGCGTGCTGCGCCAGTTGCCGAGGAACAGCAGGATCATCATCGCGGTCAGTACGGCGGCGATCAGCGCCTCGTGGATCACGCCCTGGACGGCCGCGTTGACGAACACCGACTGGTCGAACAGCGGCGTGATCGTGAGCCCCTCGGGCAGCGTCGGGATCACCTTCGGCAGCAGCGCCTTCAGGTCCGACACGACCTTGAGCGTCGACGCGTCGCCGCTTTTCAGGATCGAGATCAGCACGCCGCGCTGGCCGTTCTGGCGCACGACGTTGGTCTGCGGCGCGAAGCCGTCGCGCACCGCCGCGACTTCGCGCAGGTAGGTCGTCGCGCCGTTGATCGTCTGGACCGGCAGGTTGCTGATGTCGGCGACCGTATCGGCCGACGCGTTCGTGTCGATCCGGTATTCGGTCTGGCCCATCTTCGCGGTGCCGGTCGGCAGCACGAGGTTCTGCGCGTTGACCGCGTTGACGATGTCGGCCGGCGTGAGCCCCTTCGCCTGCAGCGCCTGCGGGTCGAGGTCGATCGCGACCACGCGGGTGCGGCCGCCGTACGGGAACGGGATCTGCACGCCCGGCACCGTGATCAGCTGCGGGCGCAGGAAGTTGAGCGCGATGTCGGCGAGCGACTGCTCGCTGAGCGTCTGGCTCGACAGTCCGAGCTGGATCACCGGAATGCTCGACGCGGAATAGGTGATCACGAGCGGCGGCGTCGCGCCCTGCGGCATCTGCCGCACGATCGCCTGCGCGGATGACACCGTCTGCGCGATCGCCGTCTGCACGTTCGCGCCGGGTTGCAGGAACACCTTCACGACCGCGATGCCGGGCAGCGACGTCGATTCGACGTGCTGGATGTTGTTGACGGTCGTCGTCAGGATGCGTTCATGCACGGACGTGATGCGGTTCGTCATCTCCGTCGCGGAGAAGCCGCTGTAATTCCAGATCACGCTGATCACGGGGATGTTGATCGCGGGCAGCACGTCGACCGGCGTGCGCATCAGCGCCAGCGGGGTGGCCAGCACGATCATGATGGCCATGACGATGAACGTGTAGGGGCGCCTGAGCGCGAGATTGACGATCCACATGAAGGCGGCGGGGCAGGCGGTGATCGGCGGCGGTGAAGGGAACCCGAATGATAGGCGTCGGCCCGCGACGGGTTACTGTCGCGAAACTGGCGGAATTGTCAGGTTGGGGCGTGGCGTCCGTCGGCCGATTCCGCAGACGGAATGCGTCGTCGCGATCGCGACGGTTTCGCGCATCGGGCGGCGCTCACAGCTGCTCCATGCCGAAGCGCGCGAGCGCGTCGAGATCGACGACGTCGATCTGGTTGTACGCGAGCCGCAGCGCGCCGAGCTTCTCGAGCTGCTGCAGCGCCTGGTTGATCCGCTGGCGCGACACACCGACGAGCATCCCCAGTTCCTCCTGCGAGATCGACAGCGACGGGCCGGTGTCCGGGTACAGCGCGGGATTGAAGAGCTGCGCGAGCGCCTGCGCGACGCGCGCGTCGACGTCGAGCAGCCGGCTGTTCTGGATCGACGCGATGAATTCGCCCATCCGGTTGTTCAACTGATGAATCACGAAGCGCGTGAACGGCAGGCTCGTGTCGAGCAGCGCATGGAACGTGTCGACCGGCACGAACAGCACGGTCGAGCGCTGGATCGCGACGACCTCGTACTTGCGCAGCTCGCGCTTGATCACGCTGCCTTCGCCGAACCAGCCGCCCGACGGCACCCCGGAGAACGTGCAGCCGCGCCCCGACACGTTGAAGATCGCGAGCTTCAGCAACCCCTGATGGACGCCGATCCAGTATTCGGACGGCGCGAGCCGGTGCGCGATCACGTCGCCGGCTTCGCACTGCGCGACGTGCGACTCGGCCAGCACGCGCGCCTGGTGTTCGGGCGCCAGCGTGCGAAACCACGCGCACTGGCCGAACAGCGTCGCGAGCGGCGGCAGCGGGCCCGGTTCGGGGAGCGTGTCGGCCGGGGCGGCGGCCGCGTCGAGGTGGTCGTGCATGGGTGCGGGTTTGCGAGGATAGGGATAACGCGCAGCGCTCGAGCGGCACTCTGTCGTTTCGATGACAGACGGCTCACAATAGCGCCCGTTAGGCTGTCGGCAATTGAACCACATCAAAACGATCCGGGGTGCATGCGCCCCGGTGGACAGAACACGGGAGACAGGATCATGACGCAGATGTTCGAGGCCGGGCTCGGCCGCCGCGATGCCAATTACGTGCCGCTCACCCCGATCGATTTCCTGATCCGGGCGGCCGAAGTCTACGGCGAGCGCCTCGCGATCGTGCACGGTGACGTGCGGCGCACGTGGGGCGAGACCTGCACCCGCGCGAAGCAGCTGGCGAGCGCGCTCGCGCAGGCCGGCGTCGGGCGCGGCGACACGGTCGCGGCGCTGCTGCCGAACATCCCGGCGATGGTCGAGGCGCACTTCGGCGTGCCGATGGCCGGCGCGGTGCTGAACACGATCAACACGCGGCTCGACGCGTCGTCGGTGCTGTTCATGCTGCGTCACGGCGAGGCGAAGGTGCTGATCGTCGACACCGAATACGCGGAGGTCGCGCAGCGCGCGGCGCTGGAGCTGCCGGGCCTGAAGATCGTCAGCGTGGCCGACGCGCTGCCGGCCGACCCCGACCGTTTCGCGGGCGCGACCGACTACGAGGCGTTCGTGGCCGGCGGCGACCCCGACTACGCATGGACGCCGCCCGCCGACGAATGGGAGGCGATCGCGCTGAACTACACGTCGGGCACGACCGGCGACCCGAAGGGCGTCGTCTATCACCATCGCGGCGCGTATCTCGCGGCGATCAGCAACATCCTCGAATGGGACATGCCGAAGCACGCGGTGTATCTGTGGACGCTGCCGATGTTCCACTGCAACGGCTGGTGTTTCCCGTGGGCCGTCGCGGCGCGCGCGGGCGTGAACGTGTGCCTGCGCAAGTTCGACGCGAAGACTGTGTTCGACCTGATTCGCCGCGAGCGCATCACGCATTACTGCGGCGCGCCGATCGTGCAGAGCGCGATCGCGAACGCGCCGGCCGAGTTGCGCGCGGGGATCGACCACACGGTGCATGCGATGGTCGCGGGCGCGGCGCCTGCGCCGGCCGTGATCGCGAAGATGAAGGAGATCGGCTTCGACCTGCTGCACGTGTACGGGCTGACCGAGGTCTACGGCCCGGCGACCGTCTGCGCGAAGCAGGCGCACTGGGATGCCGTGTCCGACGAGGAGCGCGCGCGGCTGAATGCGCGCCAGGGCGTGCGCTACCACCTCGAGGCCGGCGCGACGGTGCTCGATCCCGACACGATGACGCCGGTGCCGGCCGACGGCGAGACGCTCGGCGAGATCATGTTCCGCGGCAACATCTGCATGAAGGGCTACCTGAAGAACCCGAAGGCGACCGACGAGGCGTTCCACGGCGGCTGGTTCCATACCGGCGATCTCGCGGTGCTGATGCCGGACGGCTATATCCGGATCAAGGATCGCAAGAAGGACATCATCATCTCGGGCGGCGAGAACATCTCGAGCATCGAGGTCGAGGACGCGCTGTACCGGCATCCGGCGGTGGCCGTCGCGGCCGTCGTCGCGATGCCCGACCCGAAATGGGGCGAGGTGCCGTGCGCGTTCGTCGAGCTGCGCGAAGGCGCGAGCGCGACCGAGGAAGAGATCGTCGCGCACTGCCGGCAACTGCTCGCGGGCTTCAAGGTGCCGAAGGCCGTGCGCTTCGGCGAGCTGCCGAAGACCTCGACCGGCAAGATCCAGAAGTTCCAGTTGCGCCATGCGGTCGGTTCGGACAAGGCGATCGACCTGGCGGGCGACAAGAAGTAGTCGAGGCCGGCCGCGGCCGATCGTTCGTCGTCCGGCGTTCGTCACGCGTCGCGTGCGAGCCGGAACACGCTGACCGCGTCCGACAGTTGCGCGGCCTGCTCGCGCAACGCGACGGCCGCGCGCTCGGCGTCCGAGATCAGCAGCGCATTCTGCTGCGTTGCTTCGCCGATCTGCGTGACGGCCAGATTCACCTGCTCGATGCCGGTCGATTGTTCGCGCGACGCGGCGCTGATCTCGCCGATCAGCGTGCGCACCTGGTCGACCCGCGCGACGATGTCGCGCATCGTGCCGCGCGCGGCGTCCGCGATCCGGTAACCCTGTTCGACCGTCGTCGACGATTCGGCGCTCAGCGCGTCGATCTCCTTGACCGCGGCGGCGCTGCGCTGCGCGAGCGCGCGCACCTCGGCCGCGACCACCGCGAAGCCCTTGCCGTGTTCGCCCGCGCGGGCGGCCTCGACGGCCGCGTTCAGCGCGAGGATGTTGGTCTGGAACGCGATGCCTTCGATCGCGCCGGTGATCTCGGCGATCCGGCGCGTCGCGCGGCCGATGTCGTCCATCGTCGCGACCACGCGCTGCACCGCGGCGTCGCCGTTCGTCGCGGCGGCCGACGCATCCGCGACCAGCGCGTTGGCTTGCGCCGCATGCTCGGCGCTCTGCTGCACGGCGGCGGTGATCTGCTCCATGCTGGCGGCCGTCTGTTCGACGCTGCTGGCCTGCGTCGCGATCCGCGCGGCGATGTCGCTGCTGCCGGCCGCGATGCCGACCGTGCCGTGCGCGATGTCGGCCGCGCCGTTGCGCACTTGCGCGACGATCCGCGCGAGGCCGTCGCCGATCCCGTCGACCGCCTGCACGAGCCGGCCGATCTCGTCGTTGCCCGCGCTGCCGTGCGCGGCCGCGCCGTCGCGGATGCGCACGCTGAGATCGCCCGCCGCATAGCGCTCGGACGCGCGGGCGGCGGCTTCCAGCGGCCGGCTCACCACGCGCCGCACGACGATGACGAACAGCGTCGCGAACGCTGCGACGAGCACGGCGCCGATCATCAGGAAGCGGTTGCGGGTGGCGCGCATGGTGGCCAGCAGCTCGTCGTCGAGCGCGATCCCGCCGACGAGCCATTGCCACTGCGGAATCGTCGTGAACGACACGAATTTCGCGGTCGGCCCGGCGTCGTGCGCGGCCGGGTCGGTCGACGTATACGCGAGCCGGCCCTGGGCCGCCGCGAGCATCTGCGCGTAGGGGGCGCGCGTGTCGTCGGCACGCTGGCCGGCCGCATCGGGATGCACGACGAAGGTGCCGCGCGACGGGCCTTGCGACGCATCGAGCACGAAGTAGTAGCCGTTGTCGCCGATCTTCAGCGCACGGATGCCGTCCTCGACGAGCTTGAGCTCGGCGCCGATGTCGAGGCCGACGAACAGCGCGCCGATCACGCGGCCGGTCGCGTCGGTCACCGGCTTGTACTGCGTGATGTACGACCGGCCGAACAGCTTCGCGAGGCCCGTGTAGCTGCGCCCGGCGACCAGCGGCGCATACGCGGGGCCGGCGCGGTCGAGCTTGGTGCCGACGGCGCGCGCGCCGTCCTGCTTCTTCAGCGACGTCGTGATGCGCACGAAATCGTCGCCGTCGCGCGCGAAGATCGTCGCGATCGCGCCGCTTTTCTTCAGGAACTGGTCGGGAATCGAGTAGTCGAGGTCGAGCGGCTGGCCGCCCGCGAGCAGGGTCGGCGCGGCCACGCCGCCGATGTCGACGGTGCGCGCCGGGTCGAGCGAGAAATCGGCCGGCAGGAAACTCGCGAACAGCGACATCGAGCGGTTGGCTTCGGCGGTCAACGCCTTGTCGAACAGGTCGACCATCGCGCGGATCGACTGCTCCTTGTCGTCGATCCGCTTATGCGCTTCATCGGCGAGCTGCTGGCCGGCGAAATGGGCGAGGGTCCACGCGAACACGGTAAACAGCAGGGCGACGAGCGCGCACGCCAGCGCGGCCAGACGCGCGCCGACGCTCACTCGGCCCAATTGGGTCATTCTCATGAGACATCCTGAGTGGGAGTGAGAGGAGGCGGAACGCACGCGTCACCGCTCGTGGTCCCGTTAATACGGCAACTTTCGCGAAATCTTTAGCGGATGTCGCGGATCACGGCCCGCAGGCGGGCGAAGGGGAAGCGAGGGTCAGTGCATGACGAGCCACGCGACGGCCAGATAGCGGCCGACTTTCGCGATCGTCACGATCGCGAGAAAGGTCGGCAGCGGCTCGCGCAGCACGCCGGCGATCATCGTCAGCGGATCGCCGATCACCGGCGCCCAGCTCAGCAGCAGCGACCAGCGGCCGTAGCGTGCGTACCAGCGCTCGGCGCGCGCGAGCGCGGACGGCTTGACCGGAAACCAGCGGCGCTCGCGAAAATGCTCGATGCCGCGGCCGAGCGCCCAGTTGATCGCCGAGCCGGCGACGTTGCCGACGCTCGCGACCAGCACCAGCGCCCACACGGGTTCGCGTCCGGCGAGCAGCAGGCCGGCGAGCACGGCTTCGGACTGGAGCGGCAACAGGGTCGCGGCGACCATCGACACGGCGAACAGGCCGCCGTAAGTGAGCAATTCGGACATCGCGCGATTGTACCGGCCGTGCGGCGGCCGGCCCCGGTCACGCGGTCACCGGCTCACGATCTCACACGGCATCCGTCGTGCCGAACAGCAGGTGCGAGATCATCGACTTGTCGACCGGTTCGTCGTTGAGCGTGCTGGCGAGCAGTTCGCCCGCGAGCTGCTGCGGCGAGAACACCATGTCGGGCTTCAACAGCCGCAGCCGCTCGAGGTTGCGCTGCTGGTTCACGAGCGCGACCGTGCGCACCGACGGCGCGATCTCGCGGATCGCGAGGATGATGAACGCGTTTTCGGCGTCATCCGAGCGCAGCGCGAGCACCGCGCGCGCGGTCGCCGCGCCGGCGCTTTCCAGCACCGCATGGTCGGTCGCATCGCCGACGATCAGGTCGGTCGCCGCCGGATAGTTGTGCTCGACGCCGGCCGGCACGACGACGGTCACCGCGTAGCCGCGCTTGCGCAGCCCGTCGTGCACCGCATGCGCGACGGGTGTCGCGCCGACGATTAGGAAATGATGCTTGCGGATCACGTTCGAAATACCTCCCTTGACGATCCGTTTCAGATTGCCGCCGATCACCGGGCCGACGACCGCGCTGATCGACG
Source organism: Burkholderia sp. E168m22 (assembly GCF_001319805.1). Classification (NCBI taxonomy): domain Bacteria; kingdom Pseudomonadati; phylum Pseudomonadota; class Betaproteobacteria; order Burkholderiales; family Burkholderiaceae; genus Burkholderia; species Burkholderia sp. E168m22. The sequence goes on along the minus strand of NZ_BBSK01000092.1, from coordinate 1,455 downwards.
TCGCGAACACCGTGATGCCGAGCACGATCACCGATGCGGTGAACAGGCGCGCGGTCGGCGCGTGCGGCACGATGTCGCCGTAGCCGACGGTCGACATCGACACGATCGAGAAATAGACGGCGGTGGCGAGATCGTGGACGGGCGGCGTGAATTCGTCGCCGAGATAGAGCACGCCGAAAGTGGCGTAGATCAGCAGCGACACGATGCTCAGCAACGCGAACAGGCCGCTGGCGGCCACGCTCGCGCGATCGAAGTGCCGCCAGTAGTACAGCAGCGCGACGACCAGCACGGCCGTATAGACGAACACCGCGTGGCTGCGATAGCCGCCGAGCACGCTGATTGCGGCGGCCGCCACCAGCAGCAGGATCGACAACACCCACGCGACGCGGGCACGCAGCACGATGCCGATGGCCATCGTCGCGAGGCCGGCCGCGACGACCACCTGCGGCAGCACGACGAGCCCCATGTTGTCGACGAGGTTCAGTGCATCGGCGAGCCACGCGCGGTGCAGACCGAGCCGCGCGTGCTCGACGACGGGGCGCAGCACCATGAGCGCATCGAGCGCAAGCAGGAGGGCGAGATACCAGTGCAGGCCGATCGGCGCGAACAGGCGCCGCAGGCGGGATGTGACGTGCTTCATTCAGTCGCCCGGCGGGCCCGGGCATGTCCAACGAACCAGGCGCTACCCTAAAGCATTCGGCGCCCGGCTGCTTTTTCGAGGCGCCTGGCAGCGGCGCCGACGCAGCCCGTCCGCGCGGCCGTTCAGTTCCAGCCGACCATGATCGCGCCCATCCCGACGAGCAGCCCGCCCGTCACGCGGTTCATCGCACGCATCCGCGCCGGCCGCTGCAACGCGCGGCTCAGCCGGTGCGAGAACAGCGCCATCGATGCGACGCCGCCCGCGAACAGCAGCGCGAACGTCGCGGCGAGCAGCAGGTATTGAAGGTTCAGGCTCCAGTCGGCGTTCGGGCTGATGAACTGCGGAAAGAACGACGGAAAGAACAGCAGCGTCTTCGGATTCAGCCCGGAAGTCGCGACGCCGCGCCAGAACAGCGCGCGTCCGGAGTCGGCGTCCGGCGCGGCGATGGCCGTTCCTGCGTCGGTCTCGGCGGGCGCCGCGGCCGCGCCGGCCGGCGTGCGGCTCAGCCATTGCTTGCCGCCGAGCCAGACGAGATACGCGGCGCCGGCCCAGCGCAGCACGGTCAGGGCGTGTTCATCGAGGTGGACCAGCGAATTGAGGCACAGCGCGGTCAGCGCGAGTTGCAGCAGCACGGCGAGCGTGCCGCCCCAGACGCACGGCAGCGCGCGGCGCCAACCGGTGCGCAACGCCTGGTTCATCGTGAGCAGGTTGACGGGGCCGGGCGCGTAGATGAGGACGACGGAAGCAGCGAGGAACGACAGATAAAGCTTGAACGACATGACGGACGGGCAAGAGCGGGGAGGCAGGCACCGGCC
>NZ_BBSK01000091.1:0-52800 GCF_001319805.1 Burkholderia sp. E168m22 | reverse complement strand
GTGCGGGCGGCGGGGAATCGCATGTCTGCCGGCCGGCACCGCAACTCGTGATTGCGGCCGTGCGTTCCGTTGCGAGGGGGGGTCGCGGGGAGCGTGCCGGGCAGCAGGCATGGAGAAAATGTATCAAGCGGCCCGGTTAAAAGGCTTCCTGTTTTCCAGTGAAACGGCCCTGAAACCGGAATCCTGTTCAGATAGAATGCCGATTTTCAGTAGAAGATTCTTCTCGCCATGGCTACCCGTGAACGCACGCCCAAAACGCTCGACAATCAGGACCGCAAGATCCTGGGTGCATTGCAGAAAAATGCGCGTCTGTCGAACGCCGAACTGGCCGAACAGATCGGCATGTCGACCACCGCCTGCTGGAACCGCACGCGGCAACTCGAACTCGACGGCTACATCGACGGCTATGTCGCGCTGGTCAACCAGCGCAAGCTCGGCTACGCGGACATCGTGATCCTCGAAGTCACGCTCGATCGCCATGAAGACGACGCACTGGCGCGCTTCGGCGCCGAACTGGCGGCGCTGCCGGAGGTGCTCGAGGCGTATCTGGTGTCGGGCGAGTACGACTACTGGATCAAGGTCGCGGTGGACGGCACGGCCGGCTACGAACGCTTCCTGCGCGAAAAGCTGTACCGGATCTCGAGCATCCGCCACAGCCGTTCGATGTTCGCGCTGCGGTGCATGAAGGATGTGCCTTCGATTCAGGTGTGACGGGGAGAGACGAGGAGCGCGGCCGGCGTTGAAACGGCAGTGCGTGCGATGTGGCGCGGGTGCGGAGGCAACCGGTGAACGGCCGGCACGGAAGGCTCGCCAGGGAAACGGCCCGCGGGCACACAAAAACGGATGAATCTTCCGTCGGCGATGGCCGGGCGTAATCGCGCGCTGGCCGGAAATGGCTGCATGCCCAGACAACCTGACTGATAGCCATCCGCGCCAATACGCATGAATTGGCGCCAGTATCGGCCTGAAACACGGCGTCGAGACGATCTTGAAACGCTCGCCACGCAGCGAGGGTATTCGGCCGGGACGAGCCCGGCTTCTTGCTCTCTGACCGGCGCGACCGCCCGGTGCCCGGCGCAATAGCCGCTGTCGGCGCGCGTCAGGACAAGGGGATCAGGCGGCCGGCAGTCCGCTCAGCGCGGCAGGCGCGCGTGTGCTTCAGCGATGACTTCGCAGTTCTCGAGGTGCAGTGCCCAGGCTTCCGCCAGCAGCTCGCCAACACGTGCGAGCCAGCCAGTGGATTGGGTGGAACGATCGGAGAAATTAGACGTTTGCATGACGAAGCCCCATAGAGGTGGCGAGTTAGGGATAACCCTAATCATAGCGAAACGACCTCGCCTTGTGAAATGCGATTTCGTTATATGAGAATTACTGACAATTTATGTTGCTGCTGCGCAACATGAATATTGGTCGCCCGGGCGGGTCGGATAGACGTGACGAGGCCGTGCCGGCGCGGCCTCGCGGGCAGAAAGAAAGGGATTCGAACGTACGTTGGGGAAAAGGGCGCGATTAGCGGCCGATCCACCCGAAGCGCCACGACAGCCGCCGCGTCGCGGCCCGCAGCGTCTGCGCCAGCTCGCTGTCGGGCCCGCGCGGGAAGCCGCGCGACGAACCGATGATCGCGATCACGAGCCGGATGCTGCCGGTGTGATCGAACACGGGCGCGGCAATCGTCCCGATGCCGGGCACCGGCGCGTCGAACGCGAAATCGAGCTCGTCCGCGCGGATCGCCGCGAGCCGTGAGCGGAAGGCCGCGTCGTCCGGTGCGACGGGCGCGCCGGCGAGGCGCACCGGCTCGTTGGCGAGCAAGTCGGCCAGCACGTCGTCGGACATGCCGGACGCGAAAATCCGGCCGATCGCCGTATTGACGAGCGACATCACGGTGCCGACCTGCAGGCTCACGTGCTGCGGCCGCGCCGATTCCTCGAGCCGGATCACGGTCGGCCCGAGCGGGCCGAGCGTCGCGGCGGCCACGCTCATGTCGGTCGCGCCGGCGAGCGCGACGATCTCGGCTTCCGCGTCGCGCGTCGGCGACACGCGCTGCATCGCGATCAGGCCGAGCGCCTGCGCGAGCGGCCCGCCGTCGAAGCAGCCGGCGTCGTCGCGGCTCAGCAGGCCGATCTTCTGCAGGCTGACCAGATGCGGAAACGCCTTCGCGGCGGGCATGCCGGCCGCCGTCGCGAGATCGCGCAGCGGCAGCGCGCGGCCCGCCGACACCAGCGCGAGCAGCAGGTCGCCGGTGCTGTCGAGTGCATTGATGCCGCGCTGCGTTTTCGCGTCGTCGGCCAGCGCGGGTGGTACGCGCGCGACGCCCGGCGCCACCGCCGGCGCGGGCGCCGGTTCCGCATGCGCCGTGCCGAGCGACGCGGTGGCCTGCCGCGCCGCGCCGCGCAATGCCGCCGCGATCGGGCCGTCCCAGTCGACATCGATCGATCCCGTCGAACCGATCACCGTCAACGCGAGCTGCAGGCGCCCGTGCGGATCGAGCACGGGCACGCACATCCCGCTGACGCCCGGGCTCGGCCGGTCGATGCTGCGTTCGATGCCGCGTGCGCGGATCGCATCGAGTTCGACGGGTTGCGCATCGGCGTCCGGCGCGGCCGGCTCGCTTTCGGCGCCGGCAAGCGTCTCGCCCGCACCCGCCTGGCTGGCCGCCATCGCATCGAGTTGCGCGGCGTCGCCGAACGCCCGGAACACGCGGCCGGTCGCCGTGGTGTCGAGCGACATCACCGACCCGACGTGCAGGTTCACGTGCAACGGATAGCCGCCGTGTTCGATGCGCACGATCGTCGGGCCGAGCACGCCCGGCACCGACAGCGCGACGCTCAGCCCGACCGTTTCCGCGAGCCGCACCGCATGCGGCAGCGTCGCCCGGTAGGCCGGCTGGCGCTCGATCGACATCAGCCCGAGCCGCAGCGACAGCGGGCCCGGCTCGTAGTTGCCGGTGAGCGCGTCGCGCTTCACGAGCGCGAGCCGCGTCAGGCTCACGAGATAGGTGTGCGCCTGCGCGGTGGAGAGATCGGCCGCCGCGGCCAGCTCCGACAGCCCGAGCGGCTTGCGCCGGCGCGCGAGCGCGTCGAGCAGCCGGCCGCCGACCTCGACACTCTGGATGCCGCGCTGCGCCTTGGGCGGCGCATCGTCCGCGCTGACTTCGTGGTTCTGCACGCGATGATTCTTCCGTTGACGAAACCCCGCATGGTATCCGACGCCATTTTCAGCGCCAGCCCACAGGTTTACCCGTATTGGACAATAGCAAGCGCATTTGTCATTGACAAATATTCGACGCAGGCCGATGATCCGCTCACTCCCCCTCAACACATGGCTCGCAGCCACGGAACGCACAATGGCCAAAGCATTCGCCTCCCAAGCCGATCTGGAAGAGAAGAAAGTCACCTGGACGAAGCTGTCCGAGAACGCGTACGCGTACACAGCCGAAGGCGACCCGAACTCGGGCGTGATCATCGGCGACGACAGCGTGCTGATCGTCGACACGACCGCGACGCCCGCGATGGCGCAGGACCTGATCGCGAAGATCCGCAGCGTCACCGACAAGCCGATCAAGCACGTGGTGCTGTCGCACTATCACGCGGTGCGCGTGCTCGGCGCGTCCGCGTACTTCGACGAAGGCGCGCAGCACGTGATCGCGAGCCGCGGCACCTACGAGATGATCGTCGAGCGCGGTGAGGCCGACATGAAGTCGGAGATCGAGCGCTTCCCGCGCCTGTTCGCCGGCGTCGAGACGGTGCCTGGCCTGACCTGGCCGACGCTCGTGTTCGAGCGCGAGATCACGCTGTTCCTCGGCAAGCTCGAAGTGAAGATCATGCATGTCGGCTCGGGCCATACGAAGGGCGACACGATCGTGTGGCTGCCGTCGCAGAAGGTGCTGTTCTCGGGCGACCTCGTCGAATACGACGCCGCGTGCTATTGCGGCGACGCGCAGCTCGAACAGTGGCCGGCCACGCTCGAGGCGTTGCGCGCGCTCGGCGCCGAGAAGCTCGTGCCGGGCCGCGGCCCCGCGCTGCTGAATCCTGCCGAAGTGAACAAGGGCCTCGACTACACGAAGGATTTCGTCACGACGCTGCTCGCGCAGGGCCGCAAGGCCGTCGAGCGCAATCTCGACCTGAAGGCCGCGATGGCGCTCACGCGCGAAGCGATGGACCCGAAGTTCGGCCACGTGTTCATCTACGAGCACTGCTTGCCGTTCGACGTGTCGCGCGCGTTCGACGAAGCGAGCGGCATCGCGCATCCGCGCATCTGGACCGCGCAGCGCGACAAGGACATGTGGGCCGCGCTGCAGGACTGAGCGGCCCACGGCGGCGGGGCGGCGCTTACATGATCGCCTTGCCGTTTCCCTGAGGGTCGCGGCATTCGCGGCGGCATCGCGCCGCGGTGCCGGCGACCGTATCCGGTCTCACAAGAAAGCAGGGCGCATGCACGCCCTCGGAGACTGCCGCGCGCTCGACATCGCGCGGCCCGTTTGGAGAGAGACATGCCCCAATCGCTTCCCGCCGAAGCGACGCTTGCGCACGCGAGCGCGTCGGCGCCGACTTCCGCATCCGCATTCAGCGACGCGCTGCTGTTCCGCAAGATCGCGTGGCGGATCGTCCCGTTCCTGTTCCTCTGCTACGTCGTGTCGTTCCTCGACCGCATCAACATCGGCTTCGCGCAGTTGCAGATGAAGCACGATCTCGGCTTCAGCGATGCGATGTACGGCCTCGGCGCCGCGGTGTTCTACGTCGGCTACGTGTGCTGCGAAGTGCCGAGCAACATGCTGCTCGCGCGGTTCGGCGCACGCCGCACGTTCACGCGGATCATGCTGCTGTGGGGCCTCGCGTCGACCGGGATGACGTTCGTGTCGCAGCCGTCGCATTTCTACGTGCTGCGCTTCCTGCTCGGCGTGTTCGAGGCCGGCTTCTTCCCCGGCATCGTGCTGTACCTGACCTACTGGTTCCCCGCGAACCGGCGCGCGGCGGCGATCTCGGTGTTCTTCGCGGGCGTCGCGGTGGCCGGTGTGCTCGGCGGCTTGTTGTCCGGCTGGATCATGCGCGACATGAGCGGCGTGCTCGGGCTGCACGGCTGGCAGTGGATGTTCGCGATCGAAGGGGCGCCGGCGATTCTGCTCGCGTTCGCCGCGTTCTCGTTCCTCGTCGACCGGCCGCAGGACGCCGCGTGGCTCACGTCCGACGAAAAGGCGCGCGTCGCCGCGCTGTGCGCCGACGGCCGCGCACCCGGCAATGCGCATGACGGACGCAGCGTGATGGCCGCGCTCGCGAACCCGCGCGTGTACCTGTTCGCGTTCATCTATTTCTCGCTGACTTGCGCGTCGCTGACGCTGAACTTCTGGATGCCGCTGATGATCCGCGACTTCGGCGTGACCGACGTCGTCGCCGTGAGCCTCTACACGGTCGTGCCGAATGCGGTGGGCGCGGTGGGGCTGGTGCTGATCGCACGCCGCTCGGACCGCACCGGCGAGCGCCGCAAGCACTTCGCGTGCTGCACGATCGGCGGCGGGCTTGCGCTCGCGGCGCTGACGCTGCACCTGCACAGCTTCGCGGCGATGCTCGCGTGCCTGTCGATAGCGGCGACGCTGATCTTCGCGGCGCTGCCGATCTTCTGGGCCGTGCCGACCCGCTACCTGTCCGGCAACGCGGCCGCGGCCGGGATCGCGTTGATCAGCAGCATCGGGATCACGAGCGGCATCGTCAGCCCGTGGGTGATCGGGATGATCCGCACGCGCACGGGCAGCATGGATCTCGCCGTCTATCTGCTCGCCGCGCTGCTGGTGGCGAGCGGGGTGGCGCTGATGGTCGGCGTGAAGGGCGAAGGCGCGCGGCGCGGCGCGGCCTCCGCCGGCAACTAGCGCGCCGTGGTGTAGCGCGGTGCCGGCGTATTGGCCGACAAATGCGGCGCCATCGTGCGGCGCGCGGCCTCGTATGCCTCCCATTCGTCGCCCGCGTGCAGCGACGGGATCGTCACGAGCTCGCCGCGCTCGAACCCGACCAGCGCCGCATCGACCATGTCCGGCGCCGTCATCACGATTTCCTTCGGCAGGTGCTCGAGCGGCAGGCCGCCCGTCTGCCAGAACTCGGTGGCCGTCGCGCCGGGCAGCACGGCCTGCACCTGCACGCCCTTGTCGGCGAGCTCGTGATGCAGCGACTGGCTGAACGCGAGCACGAACGCCTTGCTGCCGCCGTACACGCCGTTCAGCGTTTCCGGCGAGATCGCGACGATCGACGCAATGTTGATCACCGCGCCGCGGCCGCGTGCGACGAAGCCGGGCACGGCCGCATAGGTCAGGCGCGTGAGCGCGGTCACGTTCAGCTCGATCATCCGCGTCATCGCGTCGACGTCGCTGTCGAGCAGCGGCGCATGCGTGCCGATGCCCGCGTTGTTCACGAGCAGCGTGATGCTCGCGTCCTGTTTCAGCTTGGCTTCGACGGCGGCGAGCGCCGCGCGGTCGTTGAGGTCCGCGTCGACGATCTCGACGCTGCGCTGCGTGTCGTTCGTGATGCGCTCGGCGAGGGCGCTCAGCCGGTCGCGATTGCGTGCGACCAGGATCAGGTCGTAGCCGCGGCGCGCGAGGCGGTCCGCGTAGACGGCGCCGATGCCCGACGATGCGCCGGTAATGAGGGCGGTACCGCGATGTGCTTGCGTCATGATGTGCTCCGTTTCGATGAGGATGGCCGGATGGCGTGAAGGCATTCTGGCCTCGAAGCGCGGCGACAGAAATGACGTAGATGGGTATGATTCCGGACATCGGGCCCATCGGCCCAATCGGCACGGAAGCGGAGAACGCACATGCACCGAATCGGCTTTCTGATCAGCGATGGCTTCCAGATCATGGCGCTCGCCGCGCAGTCGGTGTTCGAGTACGCGAACATGGGGATGGACGCGCCGTTCTACGCGATGGACAACTATTCGGTCGACGGCGGCGACGTGCGCTCGTCGCTCGGGCTGCCGGTCGCCACGCGCGCGCTGCGCGGCCGCCTCGGCGTCGACACGTGGATCGTCGCGGGCGTCAACGATCCGCTCGCCGCGCCGGCGCCGGCCGGCGTGGTCGCCTACCTGCGCCGCGCGAACGGGCGGGCGCGGCGGATCGCCGGCATCTGCACGGGCGCGTTCGTGCTGGCCGAGGCCGGGCTGCTCGCGCAGCGTCGCGCGACCACGCACTGGGCGTTCGGCCGCGACATGCAGCGGCACTACCCGGAGATTCGCGTCGAGGACGACCGGATCTTCATCGTCGACGGCCCGATCTGGACGTCGGCCGGCATGACGGCCGGCCTCGATCTCGCGCTCGCGATGGTGGAAAAGGATCTCGGCGCCGACGTCGCGCGGTCGGTCGCGCGCAAGCTGGTGATGCACCAGCGCCGCGCCGGCGGCCAGTCGCAGCATTCGGAAATGCTCGATCTCGCGCCGAAATCCGACCGGATTCAGAACGCGCTCAATTACGCGCGGCAGCATCTCGGCCGCGCGCTGACCGTCGAGGCGCTGGCCGAGGCCGTGCACCTGAGCCCGCGCCAGTTCAGCCGCGTGTTTACGCTCGAAACCGGGCAGTCGCCGGCGAAGGCGATCGAGCGGCTGCGGCTCGAAGCGGCGCGGCTGATGATCGAACAGAGCCGCCATCCGCTCGACGTGATCGCAAGGGAGAACGGTTTTCGCGATCGCCGGCACATGCGCGAGGCGTTCGTGCGCGGGTTCGGCGTGCCGCCGCAGGCGTTGCGGCGCGACGCACGGACGGAAGCTGACGCGCGCGAAACGGGCTGACGCGCGCGACCGCCTGCCGCCAGCGCGGGGCGGAAAAATCGCGCAGAATCTCGTCGACATGTTTCGCGAGGAGACACGATGCACGCCGAACCGTTCGACATTGCGATATCCGATCAAGCGCTCGACGATTTGCGGCGGCGCGTGCGCGACACCCGCCCGCCCAACCTGACACCCGCCGAGCCGTGGCAGCAGGGCGTCGACGGCGCGTGGCTGCGCGAACTGGCCGCGTACTGGGCCGGCGGCTTCGATTGGCGCGCGGCGGAACGTGCGCTGAACCGGCTGCCGCAGTTCATCGCGGACGTCGGCGGCCGGCGCGTGCATTTCGTGCATCGGCGCGGCACCGGCCCGAAACCCTATCCGCTCGTCGTCACGCACGGCTGGCCGGGTTCCGCATTCGAATTCCATGCACTGATCGATCGCCTGTGCGATCCGGCCGCGTTCGGCGGCGATCCGGACGACGCCTTCGACATCGTCGCGCCGTCGCTGCCCGGCTTCCTGTTTTCTCCCGCGCCGGCGGCGCCCGGCACGTCGGCGCTTCAGGTCGCCGACTGCTGGGCGGCATTGATGGCCGGCCTGGGCTACCCGCGGTTCGGCGCACAGGGCGGCGATCTGGGCGCGGGCGTGTCGGTCGCGCTCGGCGCTCGGCATGAGGGCGTGGTCGACGGCATCCATCTGAACTACCTGCCCGGTAGCTACGACCCGCCGATCGACGCGGCGCGGCCGCTGACCGACGACGAGCAGGCGTTCCTGAAGCAGCGCGGCGAGTGGGCGGCGCTCGAAGGCGGGTACGCGTACGTCCACATGACGAAGCCGCAGACGCTGGCCATCGCGCTCAACGATTCGCCGCTCGGGCTGGCCGCGTGGATCGGCGAGAAATTCCGTGCGTGGAGCGATTGCGACGGCGACGTCGCGCGCCGTTTTTCGCACGACACGCTGCTGACGGGCATCTCGCTCTACTGGTTTACCGGCTGCATCGGCTCGTCGATGCAGATGTACTGGGAGAACCGGCTGCAGCCGATGCGGTTTGCGCCCGGGCAACGCCTGGCGGTGCCCGTCGGCTTCGCGCGCTTTCCGAAGGAAATCAGCCGCCCGCCGTGCAGTTGGCTCGAACGCGTATTCGACGTGGTGCAGTGGACTGACATGCCGAGCGGCGGCCATTTCGCGGCGATGGAGGAGCCGGACTTGCTGGCCGACGATATTCGGCGGTTTTTCAGGCGTTTCCGATAACCGGCGGGCAAGCCTGGCGGCGGAAACGAATACTGGAGGACGCTCGCGCGTGACGGGATGGACGGGCGCGGCACGATGCGCGTCGCGTCGCCTGTCTTGCCGCGTAGTTACCGCGTAACGAACGCCGTGGCCGCATCCGGCGCCGTACGCGCATGCTTGCGCTGGCGCAGCAGCGCGACGCGGCAGTTCTCGCGCGCCGTTTCGCGGCCGTCGTCGTCGAGCAGCACGAGGTCGCCGCGCATCACGTTCAGCGTGATCACATCCTCGCCCGGCGCGCCGAGCGTTTCCGGCGTATGTACCGAGCCGGCCGGTTCGAGCACCGTCGAACCGGCGTGCGCGACCCAGTCGTATTCGCGGTAGCGCCACGCACCCTGCAGCGTATGGACGAATACCTCGCCATCGTGACGATGGCGCGGCAGCATGCCGCCGGCCGGCATCTTCAGCAGCGCGGTCAGCGTGTCCTCGGCCGCGTTGATGTGCAGGTACTTGATCGCGAGCCCCGGCAGGTCGGCGCTCATCGGCAGCCACGGCAGCGCGTCGCCGGGCAGGCACGAGATCGGCGGCAGGTCGATGGAGAGCGGGGCGGACGGCTGCGTCATGGCGGAAGGCGGTGCGGAAACGGGAAGCCCGCATTATCGCAGAGCCGGAATGCGCGGCCGAACGGGGCGCGGCGTCGTGCCGAAAGCACACGTGGCCGCCCGATCCTTACACGATGAAATATACAGTCAAACTGTACAGTTTGACTGTCGATGTGCTATCTTGGATTCATGAACTCGCCATCGTCTTCCCCCGACACCCTCCCGCTGGCCGGTCTCGCCGGCGAACTCCGCATCTCGGTCGGCAAGCTGATGCGGCGGATGCGGGAGCAGACCCATCCGAACGACCTCACGTCCTCGCAGAAATCGGTGCTGCTGCGGCTCGATCGCGACGGTCCGGCGACCGTGTCGGCGCTGGCGCGCGCCGAAAGCGTGCGCCCGCAGTCGATGCGGGTGACGGTCGCCACGCTCGAGGCGCTCGGCGCGGTCGCCGGCGCGCCCGATCCCACCGATGGCCGGCAGACGCTGATCGCGCTCACGCCCGGTTTCCGCAAGGTGCTGCAAGCCAATCGCGCGGCCAAGGACGACTGGCTCTTTCGCGCGCTGCACGCGCAACTGTCGGCGGCGGAGCAGGCCGAGCTCGCGGCGGCCGTGAAGCTGCTGCAGCGGCTCGCCGAATTCGAGGACCCGGCGCGTTCGTGAACCGCTCCGGCCCGCTAGCCAAAAGGACAACCCGCAAATGAACCTCCTGCACCTCGTGTCGTACTTCTTCGGCGGCGCGTTTCTCGCGAACGCCGTGCCGCATCTCGTCAGCGGGCTGCGTGGCGAGCCGTTCCAGACGCCGTTCGCGAATCCGCCCGGCCGCGGGTTGTCGTCGTCCACCGTGAACGTGCTGTGGGGCGTCGTGAATCTCGTGATTGCCTATGCGCTCATGCGCCGGGCCGGCGATTTCGACCTGAAGGTCACGGCCGACGCGGCGGCGTTCGGCCTCGGCATCCTCGCGCTCGGCCTGTTCCTCGCGCGGCATTTCGGCGCACTGCACGGCGGCAACGAGCCCGACCGGGAGCGGCCGTGAGCGTGCCGGCAGCGGGCGTGTTCCGCTCGCTTCGCAGCTTCAACTACCGCGTATGGGCGATCGGCTCGCTGGTGTCGAACATCGGTACGTGGATCCAGCGCACCGCGCAGGACTGGCTCGTCCTGACGCAGCTCACGCATCACGACGCATCGGCCGTCGGCACGGTGATGGCGCTGCAGTTCGGGCCGCAACTGCTGCTGTTGCCGTGGACCGGCTACGCGGCCGACCGCTTCGACCAGCGCAAGCTGCTGATGGCGACGCAGGCGCTGATGGGGGCGCTGGCGCTCGTGCTCGGCGTGCTGACGGTCACCGGTGCGGTGCGGCTCGAGCACGTGTATGTATTCGCGTTCCTGTTCGGCTGCGCGTCGGCGTTCGACGCGCCGGTGCGGCAGACTTTCGTCGCGGAACTGGTCGGCGACCGCGAACTCGCGAACGCAGTCGCGCTCAACTCGACGTCGTTCAATGCCGCGCGGATGGTCGGCCCGGCGGCGGCCGGCTTCCTGATCGCATCGGTCGGCACCGGCTGGGCGTTTCTCGCGAACGGTCTCAGCTTCTTCGCGGTGCTGGCGTCGCTGTCGCGGCTTCGGGAGGACGAACTGCGCACCAATGTGCGGGCAAGCCGCTCGCGCGGCAGCCTGCTCGACGGATTCCGTTACGTGTGGCGCCGGCCGGACCTCACAGCCATCCTCGTGATGCTGTTCCTGATCGGCACGTTCGGGCTGAATTTCCAGTTGTTCATTTCGACGATGGCCGCCAGCGTGTTTCACGTCGATGCGCGTGGGTTCGGTTTCCTGTCGTCGATGATGGCGGTCGGCACGATCTCGGGCGCGCTGCTCGCCGCGCGCCGCGAGCAGCCGCGTTTCCGTCATCTGTGGATCGGCGCGGCGCTGTTCGGGCTCGGCTGCACGTTCGCCGCGCTGGCGCCCGGCTACTGGTCGTTCGCCGCCGCGCTGGTGCTGACCGGCGTCGCCGCGATCACCTTCATGAACTCGACCAACAGCCTGATGCAGCTTTCCACCGAGCCGGCGATGCGCGGCCGCGTGATGGCGCTGCGTCTCGCGGTCGCATTGGGCGGCACGCCGATCGGCGCGCCGGTGGCCGGCTGGGTCGCGAACCATCTCGGCCCGCGCTGGGCGCTCGGCCTCGGCGCGGCGTCCGGCTTTGCCGCGGCGCTCGTCGCGACCCATTTCGTCACGCGCAAGCGAGCGCAGCCCCGCGCATCCGACGACGGGGCCTGAACGAACCCGAACCGGAAGCCGCCGCTATGCCGCCGGCAGCGCCCCCGCATGCGCGGCTTCGAGGCACGACTGGAACAGCAGCGCGGCCCGCGACGGGCGCGGCGAGCGCCGCAGCAGGCTCACGAACCGGCACCGGTAATTGAACCGGTGCGGTGCGATCGGCTGCATCAGCCCCTTGTTTTCGAAACTCTCCGCGTAGTGATCGGGCAGGAAGCCGAGATAGCGGCCCGACAGAATCAGCGTCGCGATCGATTCCTGGTCCGACGCGGTCGCGCTGCGCGTGAGCTTCGCGCGATGGCTCAGCTCCATGTTCGGCGAATGGAAGCCGAGCCCGGCGAACGCGTGGTTGCGGACCGTCGTCCACGTGAGCTTGCCGTGCGGCGCGTCGAACAGCGGATGCTGGCGGCCGCAGTAGAGCAGCATCCGTTCGTCGAACAGCGCCGAATACACGAGGCTGCCCGAGTTGCGGTGCGCGGGAATGATCCCGACCTGGTAGCTGCCGTCGATCACGCCGCGCTCGACCTCGTTGATCGACGCGACGTGCAGGTTCAGCGCGACGGCGGGCGCTTCGTCCGCGAATTGGCGGATCGCGTCGCCCAGGCGCGCATGCGGGTTGGTGGCCGTCTTGTCGAATACGGCGATGTGAAGTTCTCCGCCCATCGTGTCGTGAATGCCGTCGATCCTGCTGCGAAATGCTTCCATCGACGCGAGCAGTCGCAGCGTCTCCTCGTACACCGTCTGCCCCTCGGGCGTCAGCGTGAAGCCCGCGCGGCCGCGCCGGCACAGCACGAGGCCAAGTCGCGTTTCGAGATCCTTCACGTGCCGGCTGATCGTCGAGATGCCGATATTCAGTTCCAGTTCGGCCGCCGCCATCCCGCCGCACTGCACGACGCCCTTGAAGACCCGCAGCAGGCGCAGATCCATGTCGCTGAGCTGCCCGAGCAGCGCGCGGCTCTTCGGTTTCTTTGCTTGCATATTTGAGCAAGTGAACATTGATATTGCGATATTCAAAAGACTAATTGGCGTCCCGACAATGCGCAACATCAACCCGAGGAGGAGGGGCGCGCCGCGCCGACCGACATGACCGACATCACCACCGCCCAGCACGACGACACGAACCTCCGCACCGACGCCGCATGGCTCGATGCGCACTGGATGCCGTTCACCGCCAACCGCCAGTTCAAGGCCGATCCGCGGCTGATCGTGTCCGGCAAGGGCGCGTACTACACCGACGCCGAAGGCCGCAAGATCTTCGACGGCCTGTCGGGCCTCTGGTGCACGGGCCTCGGTCACGGCCGCACGGAAATCGTCGAAGCCGTGAGCCGCCAGGTCGCGCAGCTCGACTACGCGCCGGCGTTCCAGTTCGGCCATCCGAAATCGTTCGAGCTCGCCAACAAGATCAAGGAACTGACGCCGGCCGGCCTCGACTACGTGTTCTTCACGGGCTCGGGCTCGGAAGCGGCCGACACGTCGCTGAAGCTGGCCCGTGCGTACTGGCGCGCGAAAGGCAAGGGCACCAAGACGCGCCTGATCGGCCGCGAGAAGGGGTATCACGGCGTGAACTTCGGCGGCATCTCGGTCGGCGGGATCGGGCCGAACCGCAAGCTGTTCGGGCAGGGCCTCGACGCCGATTTCCTGCCGCATACGCAACTGGCCGAGAACAAGTTCTCGCGCGGCATGCCCGAGCACGGCGCCGAGCTGGCCGACCGCCTGCTGGAACTGATCGCGCTGCACGACGCGTCGAACATCGCAGCCGTGATCGTCGAGCCGTTCTCCGGCTCGGCGGGCGTCGTCGTGCCGCCGAAGGGCTACCTGAAGCGCCTGCGCGACATCTGTACCGCGCACGACATCCTGCTGATCTTCGACGAGGTCATCACGGGCTTCGGCCGGGCCGGCGCGATGACGGGCGCCGACGCATTCGGCGTGGTGCCGGACATCATGAACTTCGCGAAGCAGGTGACGAACGGCGTGCAGCCGCTCGGCGGCGTGATCGCGACGAAGGAGATCTACGACACGTTCATGGCCGCGGGCGGCCCCGAGTACATGCTCGAGTTCCCGCACGGCTACACGTATTCGGCGCATCCGGTCGCGTGCGCGGCCGGCGTCGCGGCGCTCGACCTGCTGGTGAAGGAAGACGCGGTGGCCCGCGTGCGCGATCTCGCGCCGCATTTCGAAGCGGCCGTGCACGGGCTGAAGGGGCAGCGCCACGTCGCGGACATCCGCAACTACGGGCTGGCGGCCGGCCTGACGATCGCCGCCTTGCCGGGCGAGCCGGCACGGCGCCCGTACGAGATCGCGATGCGCTGCTGGGCGAAGGGCTTCTACGTGCGCTACGGCGGCGATACGATCCAGCTCGCGCCGCCGTTCATCGCCGAGAAGCGCGAGATCGACAACCTGGTCAACGCGCTCTCCGACGCACTGAACGAAGTGGATTGAGCGATCGCTCGTCCTCACGCGACAACCGAATTCAGGAAAGAGCCCCAGACATGAAACACGACAGCAATGTGACCTCCACCGTCGGCCACCTGATCGACGGCAAGCGCGTCGACGGCGGCAGCCGCGTCCAGCCGGTGTTCGACCCGGCGACGGGCGAATCGCGCAAGAGCGTGGCGCTCGCCGACAAGCTGACCGTCGAAGCCGCGATCGCATTCGCGCAAGCCGCGTTTCCGGCATGGCGCAACACGCCGCCGCTGAAGCGCGCCCGCGTGATGAGCCGCTTCAAGACGCTGCTGGAAGAGCACGCCGACGAGCTGTGCGCGCTGATCACCGCCGAGCACGGCAAGGTGCTCGCCGATGCGATGGGCGAACTGCAGCGCGGGATCGAGAACGTCGAATACGCGACCTACGTGCCCGAGTTGCTGAAAGGCGAGCACAGCAAGAACGTCGGCCCTGCGATCGATTCGTGGAGCGAGTTCCAGGCGCTCGGCGTCGCGGCCGGCATCACGCCGTTCAACTTCCCGGTGATGGTGCCGCTGTGGATGTGGCCGATGGCCGTCGCGTGCGGCAACACGTTCGTGCTGAAGCCATCCGAGCGCACGCCGTCGTCGACGCTGCGCATGGCCGAACTCGCGCTCGAGGCCGGCCTGCCGCCGGGCGTGCTGAACGTCGTGAACGGCGACAAGGAAGCGGTCGACACGATCCTCACCGATCCGCGCGTGAAGGCCGTGAGCTTCGTCGGCTCGACGCCGATCGCCGAATACATCTACTCGACCGGCTGCGCGCACGGCAAGCGCGTGCAGGCGCTCGGCGGCGCGAAGAACTTCGCGGTCGTGATGCCGGATGCCGATATCCCCAACGCGGTGAACGCGCTGATGGGCGCCGCATACGGCTCCTGCGGCGAGCGCTGCATGGCGATTCCGCTGGTCGTCGCGATCGGTGACGAAACGGGCGACCAGGTCGTCGCGGGGCTGAAGGCCGAGATCGAGAAGATGAAGGTCGGCCCGGGCAACGGCGCGGGCGTCGACATGGGCCCGCTCGTCACGCAGCAGCATTTCGAGAAGGTGACGGGTTTCGTCGAAGCGGGCGTGGCAGCGGGCGCGACGCTCGTCGTCGACGGTCGCGGCGTGAAGGTCGACGGCCACGACGGCGGTTACTACCTCGGGCCGTGCCTGTTCGACAACGTGAAGCCCGGCATGCCGATCTACCAGCACGAGATCTTCGGGCCGGTGCTCGGCGTGATTCGCCTGAAATCGCTCGACGAGGCGATGGCGCTGATCGATGCGCACGAATACGGCAACGGCACCTGCCTGTTCACGCGCGACGGCGAGGCCGCGCGCTACTTCAGCGACAACATCCAGATCGGCATGGTCGGCATCAACGTGCCGCTGCCGGTGCCGGTCGCGTACCACTCGTTCGGCGGCTGGAAGCGTTCGCTGTTCGGCGACCTGCACGCATACGGCCCGGACGCCGTGCGGTTCTACACGAAGCGCAAGACGATCACGCAGCGCTGGCCGTCGGCCGGTGTGCGCGAAGGGACGGTGTTCAGCTTCCCGTCGAACCGCTGAGTGGAAGCGCGCACCGGCTGCATACGGCCGGTGCGACGTGCGGAACTGCCGAGGCCCGCCCCGATCAATGATCGGGGCGGGCTTTTTACGTGCTGGCGAAATGCACGGAACGCGGCGAAAGCAGGCTTACGGGGCGACCACGTGCCACACGTTCTTGAAGTTGTCGCCGTTGCGCTCGCCCTGTTTCATGTCCTTCGAGAAGAAGTACAGCGGCTTGCCCTTGTACGCCCATTGCGGGCTGCCGTCGTCGCGCTTGACGATCGTGTAGGGCCCGACCGGTACGTCGGTCGCGCTGGCCTTGTACGGTGGCCAGAGGGTTTCGCATGGGCCTGTGCAGGCGCTGGTGCCGGCGTTGGGCTTGTCCTTGTCGAATGCGTAGACGGTCATGCCGTTGGCGGCGACGAGCGCGCCGTTCTCGACTTTCGTGATCGAACCTTGGGCCGAGGCCGAGGCGGACGCCATGGCGAGCAGGACGGAGCTGACGAGCAGCGCAGCTTTCATGTGTGCCTCCTGGTAGTCGGTGGGCGGGCGCGATCGCGTGCACGGGCGAGCGTGCGCGACGACCGCGGTGAATGGCGCCGGAACGCAAGGCCGTTGCCGCGGCGGGCGACGCACGGTCGAACGGCGGCAAACGGGGGCGCTTCATTCACGATAGGCGGTTTTTGGCGGGGCTGCGAGAAGATCGGGGGCGTATCGGCCCGACGTATGCAGCACGCAACGGCATGGCGGGCGCCTGCATCCGTATTCGGCATCCGTCCCCGAACGCGGCGCACGCCGACGCATCAGCGGTTCGCGCGATTGGTCAGTGCGACGCCCGCGATCACGAGTGCGCCGCCGGCCAGCATCGACGGCGACAGCGGCTCGCCGAGCAGCACGACCGACAGCAGCACGCCGAACACCGGCACCAGGTTGGTGAACACGGCCGCGCGGGCCGGCCCGAGGAGGCGGATGCCCTGCGAATACCAGACGAACGCGATCACCGTGCCGACGGCGCCGAGATAGAGCATCGATGCGACGGCCTGCCACGTCAGCGGCGTGCCGCCAGTCGCCGTCGCGTCGAACAGGTGCGTGACGAGCAGCAGCGCGAGGCCCCAGAGCGCCGCGTACGTGGTGGCCGCGAGCGGCGACAGCCCGTCGAGCGCGCGCCGGCCGATCACGGTGTAGGCCGCCCAGCTCAGCACCGCGCACAGCATGAAGCGTTCGCCGGCGCCGAACGTATTGCCGAGATCGGTCAGCACGCGCAGCCAATCGCCGCGGCTGATCACGATCAGCGCGCCGCACAGCGCGACCGCGATGCCGGCCCAACGCGACAGCGACAGGCGTTCGCGCACGACGACCGACAGCAGCACGGCGGTGGCGACCGGATTCAGTGCGACGAACAGCGCGGTGCGCCCGGCCGGCATCCGCGCGAGCGCCGCGAAAAAACACACGTTGTACAGGAAGATGCCGGTCGCGCCGAGGCCGAACGTCGTCACGATCTGGCGTCCGCTGAGTGTCGGCAGCCCGCCTTCGACCTGCCAGGTCAGCACGACCAGCAGCAGCGCGGCGATCGCGAAGCGTCCGGTGGCCGCCGAGGTCGCGGACATCGTCGCGGCGAGGATCCGGCCTGCGATGAAGGTCCCGCCCCAGAACAGCGCGACGAGCGTGAGCTTCACGTAGATGGCCGCGTGCGGCCGGGGGGCGACGACGCTGGCGGGCGGGGCGGGAGCATTCATGTGGCGTGCAATCTCGAAAGGAAGCGTGTGCCGCGAGGCGTGCGTGGCCGCGCGCGGCTAAACGATGCCGAACCGCGCGATGGCCGGCCTGCGGGCCGATTCAGTGAAGGGGGCTGGGCGGGCGTCGTCAGCGGAACGCGGGCGCCGACGCGAGCGCGGTGAGCACGGCCGGCATCGCGAGCGCGGCGGCGATCGTCTGGAACGCGGTGATGCCGGCCATCAGCGGCGCGTCGCCGCCGAGCTGGCGCGCCATGATGTACGACGCCGACGAGGTCGGCAGCGCCTGGAACAGCAGCGCGACGGTCAGCGCCGCATCGCCGAGCCCGAACAGCCGGCCGGCCGCGAGCGTGATGAGCGGCATCGCCACGAACTTGAACGCCGATGCGACGCACACCGGCTGCCACCATGCGCGGGCCGCATCGAATGTCAGCGCCGCGCCCACGCACAGCAGGCCGAGCGGCATCGACGCGGCGCCGAGCGCCCGCACGGCCGGCTCGACGGCGGCCGGAAACGCCACGCCGCCGGCCTGCATCGCCATCCCGAGCGCGCAGGCGACGACGAGCGGATTCGACAGGATCTGCCGCACGAGCGCCGCCGCGCCGAGCCGCGTGTCGCCGTAGCGCGCGAAGACCAGCACGCACATCAGGTTGACGGTCGGCACGATCGCCGCGACGCAGACGGCCGCGAGTGCAATGCCCTTCGCACCGAACAGCCCGGCGGCGAGCGCGGTGCCGACATAGTTGTTGAAACGCACGGCGCCCTGGAACACCGACGTGAACCCGGCGCCGTCGACCCGCACGAACCGGCGGACCAGCAGAAGAAGCGCCGCGGCGAATGCGGTCGAACCGACCAGCGCCGCCGCGAGCGGTAAAACGGGCAACGATTGCAGCCGCGCATTCGCGAGGCCGTCCGCGAACAGCGCGGGCAGCAGCACGTAGTAGCAGAGCCGCTCGGCGTGCGGCCAGAACGCTGCGGCGATGAAGCCGGTGCGCCGCAGGCCATGACCGAACGCGACCAGCAGCGCGACCGGCGCGAGCGCGAGCAGGATCGGGCCGATCATCGGCGCGCCTTCATGCGGGTCGTGCCGGAGCGCCGGCGCGGCCGGCAGGCAACGCAGCGGAACGACGCGGGAATCCATCCGGCGGGCGACATGGCGACATGCAATCGAAAGAATGACGATGCCGCCAAGTTAACACGCGCAAGCAACGGGAATAATGGTGAATTATCGGGTGTTCAATGAGAAATTCTCATCGATGACGCGGTCACTTCGGCGGCCAGCGCGCGGGCGAAACGTTCGGCCGGACGCGACTGGTGTTCGAGCAGCACGACCGCGCGGCCCATCTGCGGCTGGCCGAACGGCAAGCGCGTGACCGGCGGCAGGCGCGCGAGCGTCGCGTCGGGGAGCGCGACGATCGCCGCACCGAGCCCGCGCGCCACCATGCGCGCGATCGTTTCCGCGCTGTCCAGCACCATCTCCTCGCGCACCCGCACGCCGATGCGGCGCAGCTCGGCGGCGATCATCCGGCCGGCCCACGCCTGCGCGTCGAAGCGGATGAACGGCAGCGCATCGAGCAGCGCGCCCGCGTCGCGTTCCGCATGACCGGGCGGCGCGAGCAGCCAGAAGCGATCCTCGTACAGCGTGGTCCACGTCAGTTCCGCCGGATGCGGGCGCACCGGGCGCGTCGTGATCGCCGCGTCGAGCTCGCCGGCCGCAACGCGGTTCGCGAGTTCCACCGACATGCCGGCCGACACGTGCACGCGCAACGACGGATGCGCGGCACGCAGCGCGAGCAGCGCGTCGGGCAGCGGGCCGGACAACGCGGTCTGGATCGCGCCGATCCGCAGCCGGCCGACCAGCTTCTTCTCGTCGCTGAGCGCATCGGGAATCTGGTCGACCATCGCGAGCACCTGCTTGGCCTGCGCGAGCAGGATGTTGCCGGCTTCGGTGAGCACCGGCTGCCGGCGCGAACGGTCGAACAACTGCACGTTGTATTCGCTTTCGAGCGTCTTGATCTGCAGGCTCACCGCCGATTGGGTGAGGCCGATGGCTTCGCCGGCGCGCGCGAAGGTCCGGTAGCGGGCGATGGCGACGAGCGTTCTGAAGGCGCGGAGTGACATGGGCTCGGTGAGATGGGCGAACGGGGCCGGCACGCGGATTGCTCGACGATGCCGGCGGCGCAGTGGCGGCATGCCGCTCGGGGTGTCGACGACCGCCGAAGCGGACGGCTGGCGCCGACACGCTGGCGGACATCATGCCCGTGCGTGCGGAAACGGGCAACCGACGCGCGCCCCGGTCTGCGCCGAAAGGCGCGGTGCGGGACGGCCGGATCGGCCGGTGCGTGCTTTCATG
Organism: Burkholderia sp. E168m22; assembly: GCF_001319805.1. Lineage (NCBI taxonomy): Bacteria > Pseudomonadati > Pseudomonadota > Betaproteobacteria > Burkholderiales > Burkholderiaceae > Burkholderia > Burkholderia sp. E168m22. Next base: position 32,891 of record NZ_BBSK01000091.1, on the reverse strand, counting down.
CATGGCGTCGTGCTGGACATGCACGTCTGTCCGCGCACGCGTGAGCGGCCGTGGCCGTGCGTGCCGCCCGCTTCCGTTTCATCGATGCGCCGGGGCGACGCGAGCCGTTGCGGTCACCCCGACCCTTCGCGGAGGTAACGACGATGCCAGACGATCCCGGTGAAGTCGCGCGTGCGAGCTATCGCGCGTATGTCGACAAGAACCGCGACGCGATCGAAGCGCTGATCGCGCCGGACTTCCATTTCACGAGCCCGCTCGACAACCGGCTCGACCGCGACGCGTATCTGGCGCGCTGCTGGCCGAACAGCGCGATGCTCGCAGGATTCGAGTTCGTCGACGTGGCGGTGCACGGCGAATACGTGTTCGTCGTGTACGAAGCCGTCACGACCGCCGGACGGCGGTTTCGCAACGCCGAGCGATTGCGCGTACGCGACGGCCGGATCGTCGAGGCCGAGGTGTATTTCGGCTGGTACGTGCCGCACCAGGCGCCCGATGGCGGGTTCATCGAGGCGGGCGGGTGAAGGCAGTCGCGTGCATCGGCGCACTCATCCCGCCGCGTCTTCCCCCAACGCCTGGATGAACCGCGAAAACAGCTCGGGCTGCGACGAAATCCCGAGCTTTGCGTACAAATGCCGCCGATGCACCTTCACCGTTTCCGGTGAAATCGCGAGCCGCTCGGCAATCGCCTTCGACGAATTGCCGCGCAGCACCATCCGCGCGATCGACATCTCGCGGTCGGTCAGCACGCCCGCGCCGAAGCGGGCGAGCGCCTGTTCGACGCGCGTACCGAGATCGGCGTCGGGCGCCGCACGTCCGGCGTCGCCCACCAGCCTCCAGTGCTGCCGAATCACCGCGAGCACCCACGGCATCGCGGCCGTCAGCTTGCCGAGCGGTTCGACGTCGAAGCGCGTCGACGCACCGAGCGACAGCGACAGCAGCGTGTCGGCATTCGGCCGCACGAGAATCTGGATCTCGTCGTCGCCGACCGCGTCGCGGAAATAGCTCAGGAAATACTCGCTCTGCCGGAACAGGTCGGGCGCGACTTCCTCGAGCCGGTAGCAGCCGTCGGCGAGCCCGTCGTGCGCGGCCTGCAGGAACGGATCGAGCAGATATAACCCATTCAGGTAAAGCGGCACGGGCGACGCGGCGTCGGTGCCGCCCGTGTCGTATTCGTCGAGCACGAGCGGTACGCCGTCGCTGCCGATCGCGGTCGCCAGCGCGTTGTCGAACGGCGCCATTTCATTGAGCAGCAGCACCAGGAATCGCCAGAAGCGCGGCTGGCCGAGATGATCGATTGCGCGGCCAAGCGCCTGGTGCATCGCGATTTCGGAAAAGAGACGATCCATACCACCACCGGAAGGGCGTAACACGAAGGGGGAATAGCGGTCCTGAAATTGGCTTCCTAGACTGCCACGCAATCAATCGGGCCCGAGTATGGGCGTTCAAAAACAGGTGGCATAGGAGCACAGGAGAACGAAATGGCGATGATGTCGGAATCGACGGGCAGCCTGCAAGCGGCGCCTGCAACGGAAGACGCGCCGCGCGCGCTGTCGCAGACGCTCAGCGTGCGCGATGCGGTGATGATCACCGTATCGGGCGTGACGCCGGCCAGCTCGATCTTCGTGATCGCGCCGTTCGCGATCCAGCAGGCCGGCAGCGGCGCCGTGCTGTCGTTCGTGCTCGGCGGCGTGCTCGCGCTGGCGTTCGCGCTCTGCTATGCGGAACTCAGCGCCGCGCATCGCAGCGCGGGCGGCGAATACGTGATGGCCAAGCGCGTGTTCGGCACGCTGCCCGGCTACCTGACCTTCATCACGGTGCTGTCGGTCAGCGTGTTCATCCCCGCCGTGCTCGCGAGCGGCGCCGCGCCGTACCTGAACAACGCGCTCGGCACGCACTTCAGCAACCAGTCGGTCGCGCTGACGATCGTGCTGCTCAGCTATCTGCTCGGCATGCTGAACATCAAGACGAACGCCTGGATCACCGGCGCGTTCCTGGTCGTCGAAATCGGCGTGTTGATGCTGATCGCGGGGCTCGGCTTCGGGTCGCCGCATCGCGGCGCCGAAGTGCTGATCGCCCCGGTCGTCGCAAGCGGCAATGCGCTCGTGCCGGCGACGCTCGCGGCCATCGTGCCCGCCATCGGCACCGCGATCTTCTGCTACAACGGCTTCGGCTCGGCCGCGTATCTCGCGGAAGACCTGTGCGGCGGCAACCGCAACGTCGCGAAGGCGGTGATCTATTCGCTGCTCGTGATCCTCGTCGTCGAACTGGTGCCGCTCACCGCGATCGTGCTGGGTGCGCCGTCGCTGACGGAGCTGACCAAAAGCGCCGATCCGATCGGCTATGTCGTGCGCTCGCTGAGCAATCCGGCCGTGTCGCGCGTGGTCAGCGGCGGGATCTTCCTGTCGGTGTTCAACGCGATCATCGCGATCGTGATCACGATGGGCCGCCTGCTGTACAGCAGCGGCCGGCATGCGCTCTGGTCGCGCACCTGCAACCGCGCGTTCTCGACGATCCACCCGCGCCTCGAATCGCCGTGGCTGGCGACGCTCGCGCTCGCGATACCGTCGGCCGGGCTCGTGTTCGTGTCGAGCCTCGACGAACTCACCGCGTTCACGGTCGACCTGCTGCTGCTGATTTATCTGGTCGTCGGGCTGGCCGCGCTCGCGAGCCGGTTCGTGCGCCGCGACGTCGAGCATCACTACCGGATGCCGCTGTGGCCCGTGACGCCGCTCGTCGCGGTGGCGGGCGCCGCGTACACGCTTTACACGACGCTGGCGACTGCGACGAAACCGACCGACCTGATCATCATCGCGGGGCTGCTGGTCGCGGCGCTCGTGATGTACGTGGCCTGGGCGCGCCACAGCGAAGCATTCCGCGCGCTCTGAGCGCCGGATCGATACAGTGCACCACCGACACACGAACCATCGAAAGACTGGAGGAATTGCATCATGCGCACGAGGGATCTCGGCATCCGCATCGGCCTCGGCACGCCGGGCCGCTTCAACGCGATCACGGACGTACCGGGCGTGCGGGTCGGGCACTGCACGCTGAACGTCGAGAACGGCGACGCATCGATCCGCACCGGCGTCACCGTGATCGAGCCGCGCGCGGGCGCCGCGCACGATTCGCCGTGCTTCGCGGGCGTGCACGTGCTGAACGGCAACGGCGACGCGACCGGGCTCGAATGGATTCGCGAAGCGGGCCTGCTGACGACGCCGATCGCCTATACGAACACCCACAGCGTCGGCGCGGTGCGCGACGCGCTCGTCGCGAACGAACGCGAAGCGGCGGCCGGCCGCGTGTACTGGTGCATGCCGGTCGTGATGGAAACCTACGACGGACTGCTGAACGACATCTGGGGGCAGCACGTGAGCGCCGCGCACGTGCAGCGCGCGCTGGCCGCCGCGCAGTCGGGGCCGGTTGCCGAAGGCGGCGTGGGCGGCGGCACCGGCATGATCTGCCACGAGTTCAAGGGCGGCATCGGCACCGCGTCGCGCGTGCTGGCGGACGATGCGGGCGGCTGGACCGTCGGCGCGCTCGTGCAGGCGAACTACGGTGTGCGCGAAATGCTGCGCGTGGCCGGCTACCCGGTCGGCGAAGTGCTGCGGCATGTGCATTCGCCGTTCCGCGAAGCCGACGCGAAAGGCGAAGCCGGCATGGGTTCGATCGTCGTCACGATCGCGACTGACGCACCGTTGCTGCCGCATCAATGCACGCGTCTCGCGCAGCGCGCGAGCGTCGGGCTGGCCCGCGTCGGCGGCGGCACCGAGGATTCGAGCGGCGACATCTTTCTCGCGTTCGCCACCGGCAACGCCGGCTTGCCGGCGGTGAACTACGGCAGCAAGGGCGCGCCGACCACCGGCGTGCAAATGGTCAACAACGACCATATTTCCGCGCTGTTCGTCGCGGCGGCGGAAGCGGTGGAGGAGGCGATCGTGAATGCGCTGGTCGCGGGCGGCGACGTCGCATCGCGCGGGGCGCGGGTCGAAGGGCTCGGGCAGGCGCGCTTGCTGGATGCGTTGCGCGAAGTGGGTTGGCGGCCGGGGCGCGGCGCCTGAAACGGCAAGCGCCGCTTCAATCGAAGCGGCGTGGGGCGGGGCGGCGATGCGGCGATCGGCCGGACCGCCGTCCGCCCGCGCCTGTCACGCGTGCGGTGCGGGCCGTGGGGGCCGTGGGGGCGATATGGGCCGGGCCGTGACGACGCGGCGTCATGCTCAGCTGCCGAAGTAGATGTTGCAGAAGCTGACGGGGCCGACGCAGGCGTTCGGGTCTTCCTGCTTCGATTGCGCACGATCGACGCGGCCGGCGGCCTGGATCGCTTCGGTGCGGTTCGCCTGTTGCGGTGCGGCGTCTGCCGGCGCCGGCTGCGCGTGAGCGACGGCAGCGGTGAGCGACAGGGCAACGAGGGCGAGGTGCAGCGGCTTCATTTTGTTTCTCCTGGGTGAGTGCCAGTCTCGCTGGCAGTGAGGAAACTATAGGCTCGCACTGCTTAAAGATTAATCACCGCGGCTGTAGAGCTTATTTCCATCCGGAACAACGATCCCGTAGCGCGCGCACACATTCTTCAATGGCGGTGCCGGTTGAACGGCGCGTCCTTGTCCAGCAGCGCGCTGCGCATGAAGTGCAGGCAGCCGACGATCCTTTGCATGCTGCGGCGCGCGTCGGGCACCGCGTACCACGCCTGCAGCGTGTGCTGTGCCGCGCGAATCGCGAGATTCACCGATTTCAGCGTACGCGCATGGCGACTGGGCGTCGGATCGTCGAAGAAGCGCGGCAGTTCGTTCAGCACCGCATCGATCGAACCGATCCAGCGCAGCGTCTGCGGCGGTTTCGACGCGCAGAACGCGTGCAGCTCGTCGCGCAGGTCGATGACCGCGTGGCCGACCTCGAGCGTCGACAGCATCCAGCGCAGTGCATCGCGATGCTGCCGCGTACGGCGCACCAGCAGCGTGCGCAGTTGCGCCATCAGGTCGTGCGTGCTCGACTGGAAGCGCTGCGCGAGGCCGTCCGGCGCGCCTTCGCATGCAAGCGTCACCTGGCGGCGCAAGTCGTGCGCGATCCGGCCGGTGAGCCAGGGCATGTGGGTCGGGAATACGACTGCGAACACGAGCGAGCACGCGAGCATCGCGACCACGACCGCCAGCCCGTTGTTGATCAGCACTTCAGGCGTATACGCGATCGTGTTGTCGGGGCCCGCAAGCAAGCAGAAGAACACCGCGAAGCCGATCCCGTAGCCGGACAGGCCCGGCCGCATCGCGAGGAACGCGCCGAGGCCGAGCACCGGCGCGAGCGCCGCGCACAGCAGCGGAAAACCGTCGATGTTCGGATAGACGTAGCACAGGAACAGGTAGCCGACGGCGGTCGCGAACGCCGCCCCGACGCCCATCTGCGCGACGAACTTCGGCGCGCGCGGCGACGTCGAGCTGAGTGCGCACGCGATCGCGGTGGCGATCACCGCGAGCGAGCCGCTCGGCCATTCCGACGCGATCCAGAATGCACTCATCGCGCCGACGGCGACCACCGTGCGCAGGAAGGCGAAACCGACGAAGAACGCATTGGTTTTCACCGCGTAATGCGTGACCGAGCGCTCGAACGCGTGATCGTCCTGGTCGAGCGACGCGTACGTGTCGACGTAGCCGAGATATTCGCCGATGAACCGGTACAGCAGCTCGATCGCGGTATCGAAGTCGAGCAGGCCGCCGGCCGCATGGTCCTCGAGGGTTCGCCGCGACGCGCGCGCGGTCTTCGGCAACGCACCGTGGAAGCGGCGCAGTTCGAGCAGCGCGCCGGTGGCCGGTGCGATGCCGCGCTGGCGTTCGTCGCGCAACGCGGCGAAGCGCTGGGCGAGCGCGTCGACGTGCGGCGCCAGCGCGTCGAGCACAGCGTCCGACTGGTTCGCACGCAGCCGTTTGACGAGTTGATGCAGCGCATGCAGCCGCGTGCACGCGTTCATGAACTCGCTGTTCAGCCGCGCGAGCCGACGGCTGCGCGCGCGAATGTGCGGGTCCTCGAACGATGCGAATGCACGATTGGCTTCGAAGCCGACGATGTCGTCGACGAAATCGGCGAAGCGCCGCTCGAAATCGCCGCGCGCGACGTCGCCCGCCAGCGCGCCGGCCGTGAACGCCGCGAACGTCGCGTGGCGCGCGCTCAATGAACGCATCAGCGCCTTCGCGGAACTCAACGGCAGGATCAACGCACTGACCGCGCCCGAGCACGCGATGCCGAGTGCGACTTCCGCGGCGCGCGTGAGCGCGGACTGGAACAGCGTCTGCGGTGTCATCACGGCCGGCAGGCCGATCAGCGCGGCCGTGTAGCCGGCGAGCACGAAGCCGTACCAGCGGAAGTGGCGGTTGCGCACCGCGAGCGCGATGCAGCCGCCGATCCACAGCGTGATGCCGGCCATGTACAGCTCCGGCTGCTGCGCGAACAACCCACCGAGCGCGAGCGCGCCGACGAGGCCGGCCGCCGTGCCGAGCACGCGGTAGAAGCTTTTCGCGAACACCATGCCCGACAGCGGCTGCATCAGCACGAACACGGTCGTCATCGCGGTGCGCGGCTGCGACATTTCCAGACGCATCGCGATGCCCATCGCCAGCAGCGCCGCGAGCACGGTTTTCGCGAGATGCAGCCAGATCAGCCCGTCGGTCGCGGCCCAGTCGCGCGCCGCGTTGCCGAGCGGATCGAGCCATGGCCTCCATCGTGCCGGTTCGATGGAAGGTCGCTCGATCGCAGGTTGTGGCTTCATGAAAAGAGGGCCCAGGGCCGACCGGGCGAAGCGCCGCGGTGCGTCCGAACGGGTCCGTTCGACTGGTGAGGCGCCGATTGTAGGAGTGCGGCGCCCGTGCATTAACGCAGTTGCGGGGAAACGATAGTTGCAGCCGACGTAACAATCTATCGCGCGCAGTGGAGGAAAATGGCGGCTCCGCTACAGGTTGCTCACAGGAATGGATACGCTACAAAACATGCGGGTGTTTTCGCGCGTCGTCGAGACGGGCAGTTTCACCGCCGCCGCGCAATCGCTGAATTCGACGACGGGCGCGATGTCGCGCGCGGTGTCGGAGCTCGAGGCGCGCCTGCGCACCCGTCTGATGAATCGCTCGACGCGCCGTCTCGCGCTCACGTCGGCCGGCGAAAGCTATCTGCGGCGCTGCCGCCAGATCCTCGCCGACGTCGACCGCGCGGAAGAAGAGGCGAGCTGCGCGCACGAGCGCCCGGCCGGCGTGCTGCGCATGCACAGCTTCGCGAGCGTCGGGCACCACTACGTATTACCCGCGCTGACGCGCTATCACGCGCAATTCCCGGACGTGTCGATCGAGCTGTCGCTGTCGCAGCGGATGCCTGACCTGTTCGACGGCACGAGCGACATGGCCGTCGTCACCGCATCGTCGCTGCCTGATTCGGAGCTCGTGTCGCACCTGCTCGGCTCGACGTTCAGCATTCTGTGCGCATCGCCCGACTACGTGAAACGGCATGGCGTGCCGGCCCGCCCGCAGGATCTCGCCGCGCACGCGTGCCTGACGCTATGTACGCCGGCGTTCCCGACGCACGAATGGGTGCTCGAAGGGCCCGACGGCGTCGAGCAGATCCATGTCGCCGGGCCGGTGCAGACCAATACGGCCGAATCGCTCGCCCTCGCGATCCGCGACGGCATCGGGATCGGCATGCTGCCGCTGTATTCGGCAATCGACGCGCTGCGCGACGGCACGCTCGTCCGTGTGCTGCCCGCGCATATCCTGCAGAAGATGAACGTGTATGCGCTGTACCCGTCGCGCCGCTTCGTCGATGCGAAGGTGCGGACCTGGGTCGAGATGCTGCGTGCGCAGGTGCCGACGATGATCGCGCGCGACGTCGAGATGCTGAACGCGATCGACCGCGAACCGCAGGCCGCCTGAACGCAGGCCGTCTGAAACCCGCTCGCGCATCGGCGCGCGGCGGGTTGCTTCATGCAAACACCCGATACGCATCGCTCGCCACGCATGCGTGATGCGAGCGACGCGCATCGTCACAGCGCGGGCCTGGCCGCCGCGCCCGATTCGGTGGCCGGCTCGCCGGCCGGGCCGTAGGCGGCCCGCGCCGCTTTTCGCTCGGCGAGACGTTTCGCCTGCAGCCGTTCCTGCGCCGCGAGGATGTCGTCCGGATAGTTGCCGATTTCACCGCGCGCCGGGTTGTAGCCGACCGATTCGAGATCGATCAGCTCCTGCAGCACCTGCGCGCGCGTGACGGGCGACTTCGCCTGCTGGGCGAACGACAGGACCGGTGCGGCGAGCAGGACGGCAGCGGCGGCGGTAACGACGAGCGATTTCACGTGGTTCTCCTGAATACGGGGTGGGTGGCCGGATCGACACGCCGCACGCGATGCGCGGCTCCGACCTTCGACGTCAGTCTACGCAGCAGGCCGATGCGCAAACACCCCGAATCCAGGAGGGCTGCCTTCCAGAAGCAACAACATTGGCGCGGTCGCCCGCACCGGGCGAAACCGTGAGCGCACACGGGCGCCGTGCATACGGGCGACGTCGCGCGCTGCCGGTCAGAACCGCGTGCGCATGCCGATCGTGCCGACGACCTGGTTCGCCGTGCTCGATGCGCCGCCCGACGTGTTGATGAACGCCTGGTAACCGCGGCCCGACGCGTGCTGAAACATCGCTTCCGCGTACAGGTCGGTGCGGCGCGACAGCTTGTACACGGCCTGCAGGTTCGCCTGATGCCATTTCGGGTCGGTGCCGTGCTTGCTGTCGGGATTCGACACGCTGGCGTCCGTGTACACATAGGCCGCGCCGACGCTGACGGCCGGCGTGACCGCATAGCGCACGTTCACGTCGTAGTTGTTGAACGCGATCTGGCCGCTCGAGCCGAACGCGCCCGTGTTGTCGTACTGCGAGCGCGTGTAGACGAAGCCGACGGTCGCCGGGCCGAACACGTAGCTGACGCCGCCGCCGTACGTGCGCATGCGGTCCGAGCCGATCGACCAGCCGCCCTGGTTCAGGCTCTTCGCTTCGGCCGAATCGGTCGCGCCGGGGCTCGCGCTCGTCGAACCCTTGGTACCGTTCATCTGCAGGTACGCACCGGCCAGCTTCAGCGGGCCGTTCGTGTAGCTCGCGGCCACGCTGTATGCGCGGTTCGCGCTGAAATTCGCCGAGTTGGAAAACGCGTACAGCGCGCCGACCTTGAAGCCCGCGATCGTGTCGCTCGTGTACTTGACCGCGTTGTTGATGCGCAGCGAGTGGTTCAGGTTGTCGTTGTCGAACGGATGCGCGAAGCCCGTATCGCCGAAATCGCCGGACGTCGCCGACAACGGCGCGACGAAGTCGACCATCGTGTCGTACTGGCGACCGAGCGTCAGCGTGCCGTAGCCGGCCCGGCTGAGGCCGACGTACGCGTGCCGGCCGAACAGCTTGCCGTCCTGGCCGAGCCCGCCGTTGTTCGCGTTGAAGCCGTTTTCGAGCACGAACAGCGCCTTCAGCCCGCCGCCGAGATCCTCGGTGCCGCGCAGGCCGAAGCGGCTGCCGTTGATCGTGCCGGTCGTCATGCGCCACTGCGACGCGCCGTTCACGTTGTTGGTATAGGCGATGCCGGCGTCGATCAGGCCGTACAGCGTGACCGAACTTTGCGCGTGGGCGAGCGGCGTGAGGAGTGCGGCGGCGCCTGCGCCGGCGATCAGGGTTTTTTTCATCGGAAAGCTCCTGCGGGTGGGACTGGAAACCAAAGTTCGGCGCAAGTATAGGAATGCGCGGCACGCGCACGGCCGTCCGGGCCGCGAGCGCACTGTTCCAGATCCGACAAGCATCCTTCACAAAACTGACACGACGCGGCGCGCACACCCTGGGCAGGCGATTCCTGCGTGGCGGGCGGCCCTCGGCTTCCGCCCGGTACAGCCTGGTTGTCGTGTCGATGCAACATGCGTGACACGTGCGCGCATCGCTGCTTTTCCTCCATACTGGCCGTTCGGACCACACGGCCGCCGACGCAGATCGCGCGATCGTGTCAATGCAGCACGACAAGAGGCCTCCCCATGAACCTGTTCAACGTACGTCTGCGCGGCCGCGACGGCCTGTTCACGATCGGCGTCGATGCCGGCAAGATCGCGCGGATCGATGCGCAAACCGCGCCGATCGCGTCGACGAACCCCGACCATATCGACGGCGGCGGCCGTCTCGCGATTGCGCCGCTCGTCGAGCCGCATATCCACCTCGATGCCGTGCTGACGGCCGGCGAACCCGCGTGGAACATGAGCGGCACGCTGTTCGAAGGCATCGAGCGCTGGGCCGAGCGCAAGGCGACGATCACGCACGAGGACACCAAAGCGCGCGCGCATGCGGCGATCGGCATGCTGCGCGACCACGGGATCCAGCACGTGCGCACGCACGTCGACGTGACCGATCCGACGTTGGCCGCGCTGAAGGCGATGCTGGAAGTGAAGGACGAGGCGCGCGGGCTGATCGATCTGCAGATCGTCGCGTTCCCGCAGGAGGGCATCGAATCGTTCGACGGCGGCCGCGCGCTGATGGAGCAGGCGATCGAGCTCGGCGCGGACGTCGTCGGCGGAATTCCGCATTTCGAGAACACGCGGGAGCAGGGCGTCAGCTCGATCCGCTTTCTGATGGATCTCGCGGAACGCACGGGCTGCCTCGTCGACGTGCACTGCGACGAAACCGACGATCCGCATTCGCGCTTTCTCGAAGTGCTCGCGGAAGAAGCGCGCGTGCGCGGCATGGGCGCGCGGGTCACCGCGAGCCACACGACCGCGATGGGTTCGTACGACAACGCGTACTGCTCGAAGCTGTTCCGGCTGCTGAAGCGGGCGGGACTGAACTTCATCTCGTGCCCGACCGAGAGCATTCACCTGCAAGGGCGCTTCGACACGTTTCCGAAGCGGCGCGGCGTCACGCGCGTCGCGGAACTCGACCGGGCCGGCATCAACGTGTGCTTCGGGCAGGATTCGATCAAGGACCCGTGGTATCCGCTCGGCAACGGCAACATCCTGCGCGTGCTCGATGCGGGCCTTCATATCTGTCACATGATGGGTTACCAGGACCTGCAGCGCTGCCTCGACTTCGTGACCGACCACAGCGCGACGACGATGCATCTCGGCGAGGGCTACGGCATCGAGATCGGGCGTCCGGCGAATCTCGTCGTGCTCGACGCGGACAGCGATTACGAAGCCGTACGCCGGCAGGCGAAGGCCACGCTGTCGATGCGCCACGGGAAGGTCATCATGCGGCGTGAGCCGGAGCGCATCACGTATCCGGATTGACGCGGAAGGCGGGTCATCGCGGCCCGCCGGCCCTCATGTATTCAACAAATGCATGAGTCGATTCGAAAAATACGTTTGTCTCATGAGAGGCGGGGGCCTACGATGCGGTCCTGATGACGGCATGCAGCGTGCGCGCCGCCTTTTCGATCCTCGTTCGCCGACCCCATGCGCCTCGATCTTCCATCCGCTCCCGCCGCTTCCTCGCCACCCGTCAGCCCGTTCGCGCGCATGGCTGTCGTCACGGTCCTGACCGGTATCGGCGCGGGTCTCGGCGGCATGCTCCTCGCGTTGCTGCTGCATGCGATCCAGCACCTCGCGTACGGCTACAGCATCGCGCACGTGATCGGGTCCGAGAGCTTCCTCAGTGGCGTGACCGGCGCCGAACCGCTGCGTCGGCTGGCGGTGCTGACCGTCTGCGGGATCGTCGCCGGCGGCGGCTGGTGGGCGCTTTACCGGTATGGCCGGCCGCTCGTCAGCATCCGTCGCGCGGTGCGCGCGGCCGATCCGCGGATGCCGTTCGTCAGTACGACGGTTCATGCGCTGCTGCAGATCGTCACCGTCGCGCTCGGCTCGCCACTCGGCCGCGAAGTCGCGCCGCGCGAGATCGGCTCGCTGCTCGCCGGGCGGTTCGCGCATGCGGCGCGACTCACGCCCGACGATTGCCGGCTGATGGTCGCGTGCGGCGCCGGCGCGGGGCTCGCGGCCGTCTACAACGTGCCGCTCGGCGGCGCGATCTTCGTGCTCGAGGTGCTGCTCGGCACGTTCGACATGCGTGCGCTGATCGTGGCGGTCGTGACGTCCGCGATCGCGGCGATCGTCGCGTGGCTCGGCCTCGGCAATGAGCACCAGTACACGGTGCCGGCGTTCGTGCTGAGCACACCGCTGGTCGCATGGTCGATCGTCTGCGGGCCGCTGTTCGGCTTCGCCGCGTACGGTTTCGTGCGGCTCACGACCCGCGCGCGGGCGAACGCGCCGAAGGACTGGCGGCTGCCGGTGTTCGCGCTGCTCAACTTCGCGGTGATCGGCGTGCTCTCGATGGGGTTTCCGCAATTGCTCGGCAACGGCAAGGGGCCGGCATCGCTGGGCTTCGACGGCACGCTGACGATCGGCCTCGCGGCGGTGCTGCTCGTGCTGAAGGTGCTGATCGAGGCCGGCAGCCTGCGGGCTGGCGCGGAAGGCGGGCTGCTGACGCCGGGCCTCGCGAACGGCGCGCTGCTCGGGGTCGTGCTCGGTGGACTGTGGAGCATCGTGTGGCCGGGTGCATCGCTCGGCGGATGCGCGCTGATCGGCGCGACCGCGTTTCTGGCCGCGTCGATGCAGATGCCGATCACGGCCGTCGTGCTGCTGCTCGAATTCACGCGCGCGAATCACGACTGCCTCGTGCCGATGCTGCTTGCCGTGGCAGGTTCGCTTGTGGCGTACCGGCTTGCGCAGAAGCTGGTGGAGCGGCGAGCGACAGCGATCGCAGCCGTCAGCACGCCGGAGGCGGTTGCTCGCTAGCGGGCTCACGCCAGGGCCCGTATACGCATCGATGCGCGCGGCGATCCATCCACGACATGGCGTATCTGGAAGGCGTCCAGTGGGCAGGGGAAGAGCGTGCATCGCTGACGCATCAATTCCGTTTTGAAGTGGATTATCCGCGAAAATATCAAAATAAGACACAATGTATGGGAATTAAAGTTCCTGCATGCATCTCTCCTGTAACTCTATAATATTGTGAGTTATGAGAGATATGGCGCGGGAAGACCCACTATGCTGGAATTAAATTTTCGCAAGCCCGATGAAATCGTCACACTGCTTTGCGCGAGGCTTCGCACGGAGCGGCTGGCGTTGCAATTGACGCAGAGCGACGTAGCCGCGCGTGCCGGCGTCGGTTCCAATACCGTGTCCAATCTGGAAGCCGGACGCAATGTGAGCCTCGAGACGGTAGTTCGTGTAGCCATGGTCCTGGGACGTAGCAAGGAACTCGAAGGATTGTTCCTGCCGAAGCTCGATAGCCTGGAAGACGTTCATCGGTATGAAAAAAGTGCCAAACGTCAGCGCGTCAAGAGGGGCAACCAGAAATGATCGAGCGGATCGATGTCTACTACGACGGCTGGGGGGAGCACTGGCTGTGGGGATCGATGGTTTCTACGACGGCGATCACGGGGCGCCCGTTGATCGTATTCGAATATAGCGATGACGCGCGCAAAAGGGGGCTGGAACTGTCGTCTTATGCGCTCCCATTGCATGGGGCGAGGCTGCGCAAGGACTTTCCGTCCCACCAGCTGGGATTGCCCGGCCCAGTCTATGACGCGCTGCCCGACGGATGGGGCATGTTGCTCATGGACCGCTTGTTCAAACGCCGCGGTCTCAACGCGGCACGCATCGGGCCGCTGGAGCGGTTGGCTTACATTGGCAACCACGCAATGGGCGCCATGTCGTTCGAGCCGGTCGCGGTCGAGATCCAGGCACCGCAGCCGGATATTCCTCTCGACCGGCTCGCGGCCGAGGTACAGGAAGTCCTCAACGGTGAGGGCGGCGAATTCCTTCATCAACTGCTGCAGGTGGGCGGCTCTCCGCAAGGTGCCAGGCCGAAGGCCCTGGTCTATCGTGATCCGCAGTCCGGCGTTTTTACCACGGCCGCGGTGGCGGGTTTTGACGCGTGGTTGGTCAAGTTCCCGGCTCGGCAAGAGCATCCCGAGGTGTGCGCGATCGAAATGGTCTACGCCGAGTGCTTGCGCATGTGCGGCATCGAGACCCCGGACACGCTGCATTTCAATTTGCCTGACGGGATGGCGGCATTTGCGTCCCGGCGTTTCGATCGACGGGACGGTCTGCGCGTGCCCATGCAAAGCGTTGCCGCGTTTACCGGTGCCGATTACAAAACGCCGGGGGCGCTGGACTACGTGAACTTCTTGCGTGCGACTCACATGTGCACCAACGACGTACGCGAGAAGGCGCGGGCGTTTGAACGGGCTGTCTTCAATGTCGCGTTCAACAATCGCGACGATCATCCGAAAAACTTCGCTTACGTCATGTCGCGATCCGGCCAGTGGAAACTCGCGCCGGCCTACGACGTGACATTCTGCGAGGGGCCGGGCGGTTACCACCAAATGGACGTCATGGGCGAGGCGCTGCGGATCGACCGGGCGGCATTGCTCGGACTGGCAAAGGAAGCAGAGCTTTCCGCAGCCGTTGCCAGCGACATGATCGACGGAATGTGCGGAGTAGCCAGCCAGTTCTCGGCCATTGCGAAGCGCCGCTACGAGGGGATCATCACAGAAGACACGCTGACGGACATTCAGCGTCGAATCGACGAGAACGTTGCGCTGCTGCGCTAGGGCTCGGCGTGCGCGACATCATGGGGTATTGCGTGACGACGCTGCTGTTCTCGGGCGTGGTGTTTGTCGCGGAGATGCATCTGTTCTGACAGAGCGAGGCGAGATGCGGCCGGGGCGAAACCCGCATCTCGCCAGCCTGAATCTCGTTGTCTTCAGCCGCGCGACCGCACGTCGGCGTGCTCGTGCCCGTGCCGCAACGCGAGGCTCGCGAACGCCGCGACGACGAGCGCGGCCGCCAGCAGCGTCAGCCCGTTCTTCGCATTGCCGGTCGCCTGTTCGATCGCGCCGACGACGGTCGGCCCGACGAAGCCGCCGAGCAACCCGCACGTATTCACGAGCCCGAGCCCGCCGGCCAGCGCGCTGCCGGCGAGCCGCGACGCCGGAAACGTGAACACGATCGACTGCACGACGAAGAACATCGATGCAGCGACGCACACGCAGAGCAGCCCCGCCAGCGGCGACGCATGCGCAGCGCCGACCATGCCGGCGGCCATGACCATCAGCCCCGCGCACAGCATCCGGCGCGAATGACGCGACTCGCGGGCGAAGCGGGGCAGCGTCCCGGCGCCCAGCGCGGCGGCGAGCCAGGGCAGCGACGTCAGCAACCCGACCGCGACCGGCGAGAGCCGCCCCGACGCGCCGATGATGCCCGGCAGGAAGAAGATCACCGTGTAGATGGTCAACTGGTGGCAGAAGTACACGAAGATCGCGAGCCAGATCTGCGGATCGCGCAGTGCGGCGCCGAACGCATGGCCGCCGTGCGCGGCGACGCCCGCGTCCTGTTCGGCGGCCAGCTTGCGCTCGAGCGCGCGGCCGGTTTCCGGGGCGAGCCACGGCGCGGCGCTCGGACGGTCCGGCAATCGCGTCCACACGACGAACGCGAGCAGGATCGCCGGGATGCCTTCGACGACGAACAGCCATTGCCAGCCGTGGAAGCCGAGCGTGCCGTCGAGCTCGATCAGCGCGCCGGCGAGCGGCCCGCCGACGATGTTGGCGATGCACACGCCGAGCAGGAAATAGCCGGTGGCGCGCGCACGTTCCTCGCGGCCGAACCAGTACGTCAGATACAGCATCACGCCGGGAAACAGGCCGGCTTCGGCCACGCCGAGCAGCAGGCGCATCACGTAGAACGACGTCTCGCCGCGGACGAACGCCATCGCGACCGACAGCGCGCCCCACGTGATCATGATCCGCGTGATCCAGAAGCGCGCGCCGACGCGATGCATGATCAGGTTGCTCGGGATCTCGAACAACGCGTAGGTGAGAAAGAACAGCCCCGCGCCGAGCCCGTACGCGGCCGATGAGATGCCGAGATCGATGCCCATCGAATGTTTGGCGAACGCGATGTTGGTGCGGTCGAGAAAGCTGATCACATAGGCGGCGATCAGCAGCGGCATGAGTTTGCGGAACAGCAGCCGGTTCAGCGACGCGTTCGCGTCGCCGGCGGCGGAAGACAATGCCTGAGCGTGATGAGTGGACATGCGGACGACTCCGGTAAGAGCGAACCGGCGCGCACAGCAAGCACGGCGCGCCGCGTTCGGCAAATGCCGCTGCGATGCAGGCAGCGGATGGGCAGTCGACGGAGCCGCGCCGGCGGCGCTCGAACGGAGCGGGGCGATCAAGGGCGTCCTGGCGCCGGCCGGCTCGGGCCGGCGCCTTGTCACTGCGCTTGCGGGTTCTGGTGTTGGGGTGCTACCCGGCGGTCAGAAATTCACCGCGTCGCCGCCCTTGAGTGCGAGCATCGCGCGCGCCTCGGCCGGCGTCGCGATCTCGAGCGACAGGCCTTCGAGCACCTGGCGCATTTTCAGGACTTGCGCGGCGCTCGATTCCGCGAGCTTGCCGGGCGCGATCCACAGCGAATCCTCGAGCCCGACGCGCACGTTCGCGCCTTGCGCGGCGCCGATCGTCGCGAGCGGAATCTGGTTGCGCCCGGCGCCGAGGATCGACCACACGTAATCGCTGCCGAACAGGCGGTCGGCCGTCCGGCGCATGTGCATCAGGTCCTCCGGGTGCGCGCCGATCCCGCCGAGCAGGCCGAACACGCTTTGCACGAAGAACGGCGGCTTCGCGAGCCCGCGATCGACGAAGTGCGCGAGGTTGTACAGGTGCGAGATGTCGTAGCACTCGAATTCGAACCGCGTGCCGTTCGCGCCGCAGCGCGTGAGGATCGTCTCGATGTCCGCGAACGTGTTCTTGAACACGAGATCGCGGCTTTTCTCGAGATGTTCGCGCTCCCACGGATGCTTCAGCTCGCGGAAGCGCTCGAGCATCGGGTACAGCCCGAAGTTCATCGAACCCATGTTCAAGGACGCGACTTCGGGCTGGAAATGCAGCGCCGGCTGCAGCCGTTCGTCGACCGTCATGTGCGGGCTGCCGCCCGACGTGAGGTTGATCACCGCGTCGGTCCGCGCCTTGATGCGCGGCAGGAACTCGGCGAACACGGCCGGGTCCTGCGTCGGCTTGCCGTCGGACGGGTTGCGTGCGTGCAGGTGCAGGATCGCCGCGCCGGCCTGCGCGGCCGCGACCGCGGCCGTTTCGATTTCGTGCGGCGTCACGGGCAGGTACGGCGACATCGACGGCGTATGGATCGCGCCGGTCGGCGCACAGGTGATGATGATTTTGCGAGCGTTTGCCACGGATGGATTCCTTTCGATGAACGATGCAGGAGGCGTCAGAGCACTTCGACGTTGCCGCAGACGGAGATCGCCTGCCCGGTGATTCCGTGCCCGCCCGGCGAGCACAGGAACAGCGCGGTCGCGGCGATCTCGGCCGGATCGGTCATGCGCCGCAGCGAGATCTTCTCGAGATAGCGCTGCTCCATTTCGTCGTAGCCGATGCCGAGCTGCTGCGCGCGCGCCTCGATCACGCGGCGCATCCGCGGGCCGCGCACGATGCCGGGCTGGATCGCGTTCACGCGGATGCCGAGCGGCCCGAGTTCGATCGCGAGACTTTTCACGAGGCCGACCACCGCCCATTTGGTGGCCGCATACGGCGTGCGGAACGCGTAGCCGAGCCGGCCGGCGACCGACGACAGCGCGATGATCGCGCCGCCGGGTTTCGACTCGCGCAGCAGCGGCACCGCGCGGCGCGCGAACTGGAATTGCGCGTTCAGGTTGATCGCGACGGTCTGCTCCCACTGCACGGGGTCGATTTCGTCGATGCCGCCGGTCGGGCCGGCGATGCCCGCGTTGTTGACCAGCACGTCGAGGCCGCCGAGCCGGGTCGACACGTCGGCGAACACGCGCTCGACGGCGGCCGGGTCGGACACGTCGGCCAGCGTCGCGCTGATCGCGCCGGTCGCGGCACGCGGCGGCCGGTCGGCGAGCGCCGCGATCGAGGCTTGCGACGCATCGCAAACGTGCACGCGCGCGCCGCATTCGGCGAACGCGTCGGCGATTTCGAGGCCGATGCCCGACGCGCCGCCGGTCACGAGGACGCGCAGGCCGTCATAGGGTTTCAGCAGGTCGGAAGCTGTCATGCCGGGTTGTCTCCATCTTTGGTGTTGTGGAATGACGGCCGCTCGCGTGTCGGGCGGCCGTGGCAGGCGGTCGCTACGGTTTCGCGTTCACGCTCCGCGGCGTCTGTTCGGCCCGCAGCGTCTCGGCGAGATCATGCGCGGCGCCGCCGATGTCGAGCGCGATGCCGGCCCGCACGCCCGCGCCGTCGCGCCGTTCGAGCGCATCGACGATCGCGCGGTGCGCATCCATCGAGCGCCGCATGTGCGGGATGTCGAGCGCGACCATGTTGAGGAACGGGCCGACGCGCATCCACAGGTTCTCCACGATCGCGAGCGTGTTTTCGCTGGCGCCGTGCGCGTAGATCGCACTGTGGAACGCGAAATTGCTTTGCAGGTAGGCGCGCGAGCGGCCGGCCTCGGCGTGTGCCTGCATCGTCTCGTAGGTCTTGCGCACGGCCGCGATCTGCGCGTCGGTCATCCGGGCGCACGCGCGTTCGGCGATGCAGCCTTCGAGCGCGATGCGCACGTCGCGGAGTTCGTCGAGCATGTCGAGCGTCATCGGCGGGACGACGAGCGCGCGATTCGGGCCGTCGACCAGCGCGCGTTCGGCGCGCAGCCGCGTAAGTGCGGCCCGCACGGGCATCGTCGACGAGCCGACCGCCTCGGCGACGCTGCGCAGGCTCAGCGCCTGGCCGGGCGCGAAACGGCCGCTCATCAGCGCTTCGCGCAGTTGCTGATAGACCTTGTCGGCCATCGTTTCCTGTTCGATGACTTTCAGTGCGGGCGGGACGATACGGGGCGGCAAGGCGGGGCTCCTGAGTTTGATCTGCGATCTGTGATCACACTGGCGATGTGCGAAGTTTTGTCGATCGGGGCGGCGGAGTCAAGGCGAACGGGATCGGGGAAAACGAGGGGTGAAGCAGAAGACGGATCGGAGTCCGACAAGCCGATGTCCTTACAAAAAACTTTCAAGCCGTGCATCATGACGCCCTGATTCGGTGGATTCGAAGGTTCTCGGTGCACATGAGCCGTCGCGAGTCTTCGATGCGCTTACCCTCGAGTCGAATTCATTTCAACAACAAGGAGCCAAAGTGAAACGACCATCATTTGCCGTTGCATGGGCGGCATCTCAGCGAATCTACGACCCGGCAAATTCCGGTGAGCGCGTTGCGAAAGTGATAGGTGGATACGTCGAGAAGAACGTCAACAATCCGAATCCGACAGAGCGATGGAGCAATACTTGCGCGGTGAGGATGAGTTATATCCTGGGTGAAGCTGGCATGGTGATACCGCGAATCCCCGAGCAAACGGTATCGGGCAGAGACAATCGGCAATACTTTTTCCGTGTCAGGGATTTGATTCGTTTTCTCGAGCAACGCTGGGGGAAGGCTGAGGGCGTCAAATACCCGCCGTCGAACGGAGGGCCACTTGCGGGTCGGCAGGGCGTCCTCCTGTTCGAGGTGTCGGGGTGGAGCGATGCACAGGGCCACGCCACGCTGTTTAACGGGCGGACGTGCTACGACCATTGTTACTTCAACGAACCGGGCGCGCGGTATCGTACCGATCGCGCAAATTTTTGGAGCCTGTCATGAGGGGAGTCCGGATCGCTGCCGCGTTGGCGTGCATCGCGTTTCAACCGACGATGGTCGTGGCGAAGGACGTCGCACAAACATCGCCCGAGGCCGGCTCACGAACTTACCTCCAGAACTTCAAGGACATGGCGTTCGCGGAGTGCCTGGCTGCCGCATACAAGCAGGCGCCCGGCGCGAGCAAGGACATCGGCAGCAGC
Source organism: Burkholderia sp. E168m22 (assembly GCF_001319805.1). Classification (NCBI taxonomy): domain Bacteria; kingdom Pseudomonadati; phylum Pseudomonadota; class Betaproteobacteria; order Burkholderiales; family Burkholderiaceae; genus Burkholderia; species Burkholderia sp. E168m22. The sequence continues at coordinate 13,068 of NZ_BBSK01000091.1, read as the reverse complement.
ATCAGCGCGTTGCGCGACTGGACCTACTACGACATGGAACGTGCGCCGGACGTCATTCATGCGCTGGTCGCGAAGTATCTGGCTCGCGACTATCGGAATCCGGTTGTCGAATCGGAAGTCGCGGATGTGAAGTTCGACTTCCTGAAGTGCATCGACCTGTATCACGGCAAGGAACTGGACGCTGCAGCGAAGCAGCTCGTATCGCGTCCGAACCGTACCTATCGAACCGAGCATCCGCCCAAGCCGCAGTAGCGATCGAACGCCGTTGCGCGATGCAACGGCGCGCCGTATGCCGTTTCGTCGACGCTATTCAAGCGTCCGGATCGAATTGCTGATCCCGCGCGCGCAGTCGATCACCGCCGGCGCGAGCTTGCGGCGCGCGTCGTCGAACGTCCAGCGGCTCGTCGGCGCGACCACGTGCACGGCCGCGACCGGCTGCCCCTGACTGCCGAGCACGGGCGCGGCAATCGACATGTCGCCGATGAACAGTTCTTCCTGGTTGGTCGCGTAGCCTTCGCGCCGCGCGCCATCGAGCAACGCGACGAGATCGTCCAGCGCCGTGACCGTGCGCGGCGTGTGCGGCGTACGCACCATGCCGTCGAGCCGTGCGCGTGCGTGATCCGGCGGCAACGCGCTCAGGAATGCGCGGCCGCTGCCGGTGCAGTACATCGGGATACGGCTGCCGATCGGCATGTGGATCGGCACGAACTTCGTCGACACGAAACGCGCGACGTACACCATTTCGTCCTCGTCCGGCTCGGTGAGGTTGGTGGTTTCGCCGGTCAGGTTCGTCAGCTCGGACAGGAACGGATTCGCGACGTCGATCAACGTATCGGCCGCGAGATAGTTGAAGCCGATCCGCATCACGTGCGGCGTGAGCTGATAACGCCGCGTGACCGGATGCTTGCGGATGTAGCCGAGCTTCTCGAGCGTATAGACCATCCGCTGCGCGGAGCTTTTCGTCATGCCCGCCGCGTCGGCCACTTCCGCCAGCGTCATCGTGCGCCGCTTCGCGCTGAACGCGCGCAGCACGTTGAGCCCTTTTTCCAGCGACTGGTTGAACAGCAGATCGTTTGCTTGGTCGGGCGACGTTTCCATGGCGAGGGGCGAGATCGATTCGATACCGCATCATATCGTATCGAATATCGATACGCAAAAATCTATTTGCGATGTTTTTGATTCGTTTTAAGATCAAGCCATCGTCGCAGTGTCGATCAGCGACCGGCCGGCGCACCGGATTATTCGAGAGGGAGTCACCATGGTTCCGTTCATCAAGCGGTTCGGCGCGCTGGCCGCCGGTTTCGTCACCTGTATCGCACTCTCCACGGCTTCGGCGAGCGCCGTTGCCGCCGAGCCCACGCTGAAGGTCGGCGCGACGGCCACCGGCGTGCCGTTCACGTTTCTCGACGTCAAGAGCAATTCGATCCAGGGGATGATGGTCGATGCGATCACCGCGGCCGGGAAGTCGGCCGGGTTTCGCGTCGACGTGCAGCAGACCGTGTTCTCCGCGCTGATCCCGTCGCTCACCACGCAGAAGATCGACATCATCTCGGCCGCGATGCTGAAGACGCCGGCGCGCCAGCAGGTCGTCGATTTCTCGGACACCGTCTACTCGTTCGGCGAAGGCCTGATCGTGAAGGCCGACGATCCGGGCCGCTATACGTCGATGGACGATTTCAAGGACCAGGTGGTCGGCGCGCAGGTCGGCACCGCATTCGTCGATGCGCTCAACAAGAAGGGCATCTTCAAGGAAGTCCGGACCTACGATTCGATCGCCGACATCATGCGCGACGTCGCGCTCGGCCGTATCAAGGCCGGCTTCGCCGACCAGCCGATCGTCGCGTACCAGATCGAGCACGGCGTCAATCGCCAGGTGCGGCTGGTGCCCGAATACCAGAGCGTCGTGAAGGGGCAGGTGTGCTTCATCGTGCGCAAGGGCGACAACGCGACGCTCGAGCAGCTCAACGGCGCGATCCGCAAGATGAAGAGCGACGGCACGCTGCAGCAGATCCTGCAGAAGTGGCACATGAGCTGAGCGTCGGCGCTCGCTTCCCGACCGGCAACGCCCGCGCGTCGCGGGCATCCCCAGCGGCGTGCCGTTCGGACGTCGCATAGGAGACCTCATGTTTTTCCAGAACGCGATCGATTTCCTGCCGATCCTGCTGAAGGGCGCGGTGGTCACGATCGAGATCACCGCATGCGCGTTCGTGCTCAGCTCGGTGCTCGGGCTGATCCTCGCGCTGCTGAAGGTGTCGCGCAATCGTGCCGTCGCGACGGCCGGCAGCACGATCATCAACGTGATCCGCGGGCTGCCGATCATCGTGCAGCTGTTCTACATGTATTTCGTGCTGCCCGATCTCGGCGTGCAACTGTCGGCGTTCCAGGCCGGCGTGCTCGGTCTCGGCATCGCGTATTCGGCGTATCAGGCCGAGAACTTCCGCGCCGGCATCGAGGCGATCGACCGCGGCCAGATCGAAGCCGCGCACGCGATCGGCATGCGCGGCCCGATGATCATGCGGCGCGTGGTGCTGCCGCAGGCGTTCCGCATCGCGCTGCCGCCGTACGGCAACACGCTGGTGATGCTGCTGAAGGATTCGTCGGTCGCGTCGACCATCACGGTCGCGGAAATCACGCGCGCCGGCCAGCTGATCGCATCGTCGACGTTCCAGAACATGAGTGTCTACACGCTCGTCGCGCTGCTGTATCTCGCGCTCGGCCTGCCGCTGATGTTCGCGGTGAACCGGCTCGGCAAGCGGCTCGCAGTGAGGAGGGGCGCATGATCCGGATCGATTCCATCCATAAACGGTTTCAGCAGCACGCGGTGCTGAAGGGCGTGAGCCTCGACGTACAGCAAGGTGAAGTCGTGTGCCTGATCGGGCCGTCCGGTTCCGGCAAGTCGACCGTGCTGCGCTGTATCAACGGCTTCGAGACCTACGACGAAGGGTCGATCACGATCGACGGCGTGAAGGTCGACGCGCATTCGAAGCGGATTCACGAATTGCGGATGCGGGTCGGCATGGTGTTCCAGCGCTTCAACCTGTTTGCCCACCGCACGGCGCTCGAGAACGTGATGGAAGGGCCGGTGCACGTGCGGCGCGTGCCGGCCGCGCAGGCGCGCGAACAGGCCCGCGCGCTGCTCGACAAGGTCGGCCTCGCGCACCGGATGAATGCGTATCCGTCCGAGCTGTCGGGCGGGCAGCAGCAGCGCGTCGCGATCGCACGTGCGCTTGCGATGGAGCCGCAGGCGATCCTGTTCGACGAGCCGACGTCGGCGCTCGACCCCGAACTCGTCGGCGAAGTGCTGGGCGTGATGCGCGGGCTGGCCCGCGACGGGATGACCATGGTGGTCGTCACGCACGAAATGGCATTCGCCCGCGAGGTGGCCGATCGCGTGTGCTTCCTGCACGACGGCACGATCTGCGAAAGCGGGCCGGCACGCGCGGTGCTGACGCAGCCGAGCCATCCCCGCACGCAGGAATTCCTGCGTCGCCTGCTGGCGTCGGACGGCGCCGACCACCCGGATCGAACATGAGCGCAACGACTGCGGCACCCGGACGGCCCGACGCACAGTGGCCGGATTCGCTGTGGGCGGCGACCGCCGCGCCGGCACCCGATACGCCCGCGCTCGACGCATCGGTGTCGTGCGACGTGGCGATCGTCGGCGCCGGCTTCACGGGCCTGTCGACCGCACTGCATCTGGCCGAACGTGGCGTGAACGTTCGCGTGATCGATGGCGCGCAGCCGGGCTGGGGCGCATCGGGCCGCAACGGCGGGCAAGTGATTCCCGGGCTGAAATACGACCCCGACGAACTGGTCCGCCGGTTCGGCGACGAGGCCGGCGAGCAGCTTGCCGGTATCGTCGGCGGTGCGGCCGATACCGTGTTCGACCTGATCGCGCGGCACGCGATCGACTGCGATGCGCGTCGCGAGGGGTGGATTCAACCCGCGCCGACCACAGCGATGCTCGACACGGTTGCACGCCGTGCGCAGCAATGGGCGGCGCGCGGCGCGCCGGTCGACGTGCTCGGCCGCGACGACGTCGCGCGACGGCTCGGTACGCCAGCGTATGCGGGCGGCTGGATCGATCGCCGTGCCGGCAGCGTGCAGCCGCTCAGCTATACGCGCGGTCTCGTGCGGGCAGCTCAGGCGAGCGGGGCGGTCGTGCACGGGTCGACCCGCGCCGTCGGGCTGACACGTGCCGACGGCCGCTGGCGGGTCGCGACGTCCGGCGGCGCGACGCTGTCGGCCGAGCGCGTCGTGATCGCGACCAACGGCTACACGGACGGGCTGTGGCCCGGCTTGCGCCAGTCGGTGATCGCCGCGAACAGTTTCATCGTCGCGACGGAGCCGCTCGCGCCGGCGCTCGGCCGCGACATCCTCGCCGGCGGCGAGGTCGCATCGGACGCGCGCCGTCTGCTGCTGTACTTTCGCCGTGACGCGGCCGGCCGCCTGCTGATGGGCGGCCGCGGCCCGTTCGCCGAACCGCGCGCGCCGAGCGACTGGCGCCATCTCGAACGCGCGACGACGCTGCTGTATCCGCAACTGAAGGGCGTCCGGTTCGAATACCGCTGGGCGGGGCGCGTCGCGATCACCGCGGATTTCCTGCCGCACGTGCACGAGCCCGCGCCGGGCGTGACGATCGCGCTCGGCTACAACGGCCGCGGCATCGCGATGGCGACGACGCTCGGCAAGCATCTGGCCGCGCATCTGTCGGGCGATGCGCAATTGCCGCTGCCGTTCCGCGTCACGCCGATCCGGCCCATTCCGTTGCACGGGCTGCAGCGCTTCTATATCGCGGCCGGGGTCGCCTGGTATCGGTTGCTCGACAGCCTGTCCTGACCTACCTGTGACGGCAGTCGCCATCCGTCGTCCGATCGGGCAGAATCGGCCTGCCCAGTTTCGACCGACGGATACCGCATGACCGACCCGAACGACCCGAACGAATCGCCCGGCCGCCGCGCTTACGCGAGCTTCGCGCAACGCTATGCGGACCTCGCGCCGACGAAGGCGCACAACGGGCTCTACGAGCGGCCGGCATCCATGGCGCTGCTCGGCGACGTAGCAGGCCTGACGGTGCTCGACGCCGGCTGCGGGCCCGGCATCTGCAGCGCGCATCTCGCCGGTCACGGCGCGACCGTGCATGCGTTCGACGTGACGCCGGAGATGGTTGCGCTCGCAAGGACGCGTTGCGCGGGCCTGCCGGTCGACGTCAGGGAAGGCGACCTGGAGGCGCCGCTCGCGTGGCTGCCCGACGCGTCGGTCGACAAGGTGCTGTGCTCGCTCGCGCTCGACTACGTGCGCGATCTCGCGCCGACGCTGCGCGAATTCCGGCGCGTCGCGCGGCCGGGCGGAACGCTCGTGTTCTCGATGGCGCATCCGGTGCGCGACTGGATGGACGAACGCACGCGCGGCGACGGTACGTATTTCGACACGTCCCGCTTCGGTTTCCACTGGTCGGGGTTCGGCGAGCCGAAGCCGTACGTCGAAGCGTGGCGGCGGCCGCTCGCCGACATCCTGAACGCGGTCGCCGACGGCGGCTGGCGGCTCGAGCGCTTCGTCGAACCGACGCCGCTGCCGGAAATGAAAGCCGTATCCGAACGGCTCCATGCGGAGCTGTCGCTGGCACCGGCCTTCCTGTGCATCCGCGCGCGCTGCTGACCCGGCGCGGCGCCCGGCCGGCGCTCAGTGCTGCGCCGGGGCGTCCGTCAGCGTGCCGAGGAACGCTTCGATATCCTTGATGTCCTGCGCCGTCATCGCGGGTTTGTCGCCCGGCTTGCGATCGAACGGCGCATCGGTCACGTCGACGTTCGCGCGATATTTCGGCGGAATGTCGTCGTATTCGTCGACCTTGCCGTCCGCGCCGCGCGAATAGAACTTCTGCGGCGAGATGCTGCGCTCGTTGTAGAACGCCATCACCTGGTCGAGCGTGTGGAATACGCCGTTGTGGAAGAACACGTGGCGTGTCGCCGAATTACGCAGCGTCGGCGTCAGGAACATCCCGCAATACTGTGTCTGGTCCTTCAGGTCGTCGCGGAACGGCCCGCACACGCCGAGATCGTAGAACGCCGGGTTGCGGTTCTGCGCGAGCGCCCGGTTGCGCGGCGCGCCGAGCGCCTCGTACTGGTAATCGGTAAACATCGGCGGCAAGCCGTCCTTGCCGGGTTTCGACAAGTGGCAGCCCGCGCAATTCGCCTTGTCCGGATCGTTGAACAGGCGCAGCCCGCGCAGTTCGGCCTGCGTGAGGCGCGCGCGGCCTTCGAGCCAGCGGTCGTACTTGCTGTCGTACGGATGGAACGACGGATCCTCGACCTGATAGCGCGCGATCGCGAACATCGCTTCCGACACCGCGAGCTGCGGCGTGGAGAACACGCGCGCGCCGAACAACTGCTCGAATTGCGCGCGATGCGACGACTGCGCGAGCTTGCGTGCGACGTCGTCGACGCTCGCATTCGCCATCTCGACCGGATTCAGCAGCGGGCCGAACGCCTGTTGCTGCAGCGTATCGGCGCGGCCGTCCCAGAACATCCCGCCTTGCGGCACGAGCTGCGGCGCGGCCGACGTACCGGCCACCTTCTGCGCCTTGACGACGCCGGCCGCCGCCGTGGCCTGCTGCGCGACGCTCGGCGCGGCGTCGTTTTCACCGGCGTCGGGGCCGATGCTGAAATTCGGCTGGCGGTACAGGTACATCAGCGACGGCGGCGGACGATAGCCCTGCTGCGTCATCGCGAGGCCGCCCGGTTGCACGTCGAGCGCATTCGGTGGGCCATACGCATGATCGGGACTATGGCACGACGCGCACGACTGCTTGCCCGATGCGGACAGCGACGGATCGTGGAACAGCGCGCGCCCGAGCTGCGCGACCGCCGACAGCGGCTGCGCGGCGGGCCGCTGCAGCACGACCGGATGCGGATTCGCGCCGGTCCAGTCGGCGACCACGGTGCCGATCGCCGCCGGCACCTGGGCGGGAAACGCGATCGCGAACGCGCCATAGCCGATCACGGCCGCGCCTAGCACGAACGCCACGCGGCGCAGCAGGCGGGAAGGGGCGCGCGGCGCGGGCGTGCCGGCGGCGTCGGGGGACGGAAAGGCGGGGCGAGCTGTCATGCTGTCGATCGAAAATCGGGCGTCGCACGAAGCGACGCGTTAAATGGAAACGGCCGGCGCGTGATGCGCCGGCCATGCGGTCATGCCGTGACGGTCAGATCGCCGGGGCCGCGCTCAACGCGGTGCCGAGCGTCGGGTCGAGATACAACGGCGTCGTGTTCGGCTTCGACGTGAAGTCGAACAGGTTGCGCAGGTCGCCCGCCGTCGCATCGAACGAGCCGCCGCCGATCCGCTGGCCGCCGAGCCAGTTGTCCTCGATGAAGCGCACGACGGACGACTGGTCGAGCATCGTGTGATCGACGTAGTTCTGCTTCGCATACGGCGAGATCACGACGAGCGGAATACGCACGCCCGGGCCGCAGCGGCCGTTCACGGTCGCGCCGCTCACGCCGGTGGTGCCGCCCGTGCCGCACTTGCCGGCGCCGTTGAGCTGGTCGACCGGGTCCGACGATGCGTGCGTCGGCGCCGTGTACACGTGGTCGTACCAGCCGTCCGAGTCGTCATAGGTGACGATCACGGCCGTGTTCTGCCAGTCCGGCTGCTGCTGCAGGAAGTTGACGACCTTCGTCACGAACGCCTGCTCGTCGAGCGGATCCGAATAGCCCGCATGCCCGTCCTGCGCGGCCGGCGCCTTCAGGTAGCTGACCGACGGGAAGTTGCCGGCCTTCACGGCGGCGAAGAAGTCGTCGGTGTCGTACTGGTGGTTCGCCGGTTCGGCCGTCTTGCCGTCGGTCTGGACGCTCGATCCGATCGCCGCGATCGAGCTCGGGCGCGTGTGTTGCGGGTTCGCGGTCGACGCGTAGTACTGGAACCAGTTGTGGTGCGGGATGTAGTCGGCCGTCGCGGCGTTCACGGCGGTAGCGACCGTGCTGCGCGCGCAGCCCGTCGTGCCGTTGCCGTTCGTCGTCGACAGGTTGAAGCCGCCCATGAAGCCACCCCACGTGATCTTCGCGGCATTCAGCAGGTCGCCGATGTTCTTGCCGGTCATCATCGCCTGGTCGGTCGTGCTCGAACACACGTCGAAGCCCGGATCGACGTCGTTGATCATCGTGAGGCCGCCCTGGCCGTCATTGATGTAGTACGAGCTGGCGGCGAGCGTCGACGGTTGCTTCGACGTCTTGACGATCTGCATCCCGTTGGTCTGCCCCGCGACGACGTTCAGCGCACCCGGCGTCGACGGCCCGTAGCCCGTCGTGAACGTGTTGTCGCTCATCGCGAAGCGCTGCGCGTAGTTCCACAGCGCGGTCACCGTGTTGCCGTCGAAGTAGCCCATCACCTGGCCCTTCGTGCCGAACGCGCCGGCGCCGCCGGACGAGCCCTTGCCCGTGTACTTCGGGAACAGGTCGGCGAGACCGTTGTCCTCGGCCTGCTGTTCGGCCGTGTACGCGTGGTTCTGGTCGGCGGTCGCGGCCTGCGTGCGGTCGAGTCGGAACGGGTTCGCCGCGTCGGTGCCGTTGGCCGTGTTTGTGAAGTTCGGGTTCGCGGTGAGCAGCGTGCCCGTCAGGCCGTTCGGCGTCGGCGTGCCGGATTTGGCGGTGAACGCCGGCTCGCCCGACGGGTTCGTCGCGTTCGGGTAGGTGCCGAAGTAGTGGTCGAACGAGATGTTTTCGCCGTAGATCACGACGACGTGCTTGATCGGCGTGGCGGTCTGCAGCGCATCCTGCGACGAGACGACGGGCGCCGGCGTGGAATCGTCGCTGCCGCCGCAGGCGAACAGCGCAAGCGTGGCGCCGGCGCAGGCGGTGACAAGCAAGGCTTGACGGAACATCGGAAAACTCCAGGGTAAGGCCTTCGATGGTGGAGAACGGCCCCGTCGCCGTGTCGGTTCGGCGCGGAGCTCGTGAGGGAGCACGCGCATTGGAACAGCCGCGTATGAAGATATGGGGACGGAGTGTTTTCGCGAGGGTTGCGCTCCGGTATCGGTTTCATTACGGCGCGGCGCGATGCGAAAGAGAACGGAAAGGGGCGGACCGCCGGCAACCTCCGCGTCACATGTCGCGGCGTGCGGGTCGCTTGCGGCGCAAGCGATGCCGGGCGGGCGGCGGGGAGCAACCGGCCCGATCTTTTACGGGGCGTCGTGCGTCGCTTTTTTGACAATTCGGTGACGCATTCATACGATGAACGCCCGCCGCGCACCGCGCGGCTTCCGACCGTCAGGGAGTATTGAGCGTGCCGATCCCCGTTCTGTTTGCCGTTCTGTGCGCGGCGTTCCTGCACGCGTCATGGAATGCGCTGGTGCGCAGCAGCGGCGACCGGCTGCGCTCGGCCACGGTGCTGCAGATCGCGATCGGGCTGTTCGCGCTGCTGTTCCTGCCGGCTGCCGCGCCGATCACGCCATCGAGCTGGCTCTGCGTCGTCGCGTCGGCCGTGCTCCACGTCGTCTATACGCTGCTGCTCGTCCGCGCGTACGAGCACGGCGACCTGAGCGTCGCGTACCCGGTCGCGCGCGGCACCGCGCCGCTGCTCGTCACGCTCGGCGCGGCCGCGTTCGCGGGCGAGCGCCTGAACGTCGGCGCGCAATGCGGGCTCGTGCTGATCTGCGCTGGCATCATGGCGATCGGGCTGGAGCGCGGGCGCGGCGCGAAACACCGGATGACGCAGGTGCTGCCGACCGCGTTCGCGACCGGCGTGTCGATCGCGGCCTATAGCGTGGTGGACGGGATCGGTGTGCGCGAGAGCGGCAGCACGGTCGGCTATACCGCATGGATGTTCGTGCTGACCGGCGCGCTGATGGCCGTGTACTACCGGTTGCGGGCGGGGCCGTTGCGGCTGACGCAGGAGGTCGGCGAGACGGCGAAGGCCGCCTGCGGCGGCGTGTTCGCGGCGCTTGCGTACGGCACCGTGATCTGGGCGATGGATCGCGCGCCGATGGGCCCGGTGTCGGCGCTGAGGGAGACGAGCGTGGTGTTCGCGGCGTTGATCGCGCGTGTGTATCTCGGCGAGCGGCTGACGCCGCGCCGGGCGGCCGGGTGCGCGGTGATTGCTTGCGGGGCGCTGTTGATCAGTGCGTTCGAGGCGGTGCGGTAAACGCATCAGCCCGGCGCGCCACATGGGTCAGCTTTCCACCGGCATCGCACTCGTACACTTGATCTCGTCGAGGCACACGCTCGAATGCACGCCGCTCACGCCGGGAATGCGCATCAGCGTTTCGAGCAGGAACGTCGACAACCCCTTCAGGTCGTGCGCGACGACTTTCAGCACGTAGTCGATATCGCCCGTCACCGAGAAGCATTCCTGGATCTGCGCGAGATCCGACACGAGTTTCTGGAACTTCGACAAATCGCGGATATGCCCGCGCTCCATCGTCACGTGCACGAATGCGGTGACGCCGAAGCCAAGCGTATCGGGGCACAGCCGCGTTTCGTAACGGCGGATCGCGCCGATCTCCTCCAGCCGCCGATGGCGCCGCAGCGTCTGCGCGGGCGACAGGCCGACGGCCTTCGCCAGGTCGAGATTCGACGCGCGGCCGTTCTCCTGCAACACCGACAGCAAGTGGCGATCGATGCGATCGAGAACCGGTTCAGGCATTTTTGTTTCCTCATCTGTCTCCTGGATGCAATCTTATCTCATAATGTAGGGTTTGCATGAGCGGGTTACGCAACCCGATTTCGCCGTCGCGACGCTAAACTGACGCCGGATTTTCGTGTGCGGCCGCAGCAATGCGGCGGGGGCAGACGAGTCGGCGGCCAATCAGGCCGGCACGCCGACGCGAATCGGTGCCGCCACCACGCGAAGATTGCAGTCCCCAACCCGGCGCCCCCACGAACGGCCGCCGGCACAGTAAAAACAGCGCCCGGCACACCGAGGCGCGCCGCACCCCGCCGCAGGCGGAGGCGGACAGAGTGGAGAAGACATGGTTTCTGGAAACGAGAGCGACGGCCTGAAGCGCGGGCTGAAGAACCGGCACATCCAGCTGATTGCGCTCGGCGGCGCGCTCGGCACGGGGCTGTTCCTCGGCATCGCGCAGACGATCAAGATGGCCGGCCCGTCCGTGCTGCTCGGCTATGCGGTGGCCGGCATCGTTGCGTTCTTCATCATGCGCCAGCTCGGCGAGATGGTCGTCGACGAGCCCGTCGCCGGCTCGTTCAGCTACTTCGCCGACAAATACGTCGGCCACTTCACCGGTTTCCTGTCCGGCTGGAACTACTGGGTGCTGTACATCCTCGTCAGCATGGCCGAACTGTCGGCCGTCGGGATCTACGTGCAGTACTGGTGGCCGGGCGTGCCGACCTGGGTGTCGGCGCTCGTGTTCTTCGTCGCGATCAACCTGCTGAACCTGGCGAGCGTGAAATCGTACGGCGAGACGGAATTCTGGTTCTCGATCATCAAGGTCGCCGCGATCGTCGGGATGATCGGCTTCGGCGGCTGGCTGCTCGCAAGTGGCCATGCAGGGCCTGAAGCGAGCATCGCGAACCTGTGGCAGCACGGCGGTTTCTTCCCGAACGGCGTGTCGGGGCTCGTGATGTCGATGGCCGCGATCATGTTCTCGTTCGGCGGGCTGGAGCTGATCGGCATCACCGCGGCCGAGGCCGACGATCCGAAGCGCAGCATTCCGCGTGCGACCAACCAGGTCATCTACCGCATCCTGATTTTCTACATCGGCGCGCTGGCCGTGCTGCTGTCGCTGTATCCGTGGGAGAAGGTCGTCACCGGCGGCAGCCCGTTCGTGCTGATCTTCCACGCGCTGAGCAGCAACCTGGTCGCGAACGTGCTGAACGTCGTCGTGCTGACGGCCGCGCTGTCGGTCTACAACAGCGGCGTGTACAGCAACAGCCGGATGCTGTTCGGCCTCGCGCAACAGGGCAACGCGCCGAAGGTGCTGTGCTCGGTGAACAAGCGCGGCATCCCGCTTGCCGCGCTCGGCGCGTCGGCGCTCGCGACCGGCGTGTGCGTGCTGGTCAACTACTTCATGCCGGGCAAGGCGTTCGAGGTGCTGATGGGCCTCGTCGTGTCGGCGCTGATCATCAACTGGGCGATGATCACCCTGATCCACCTGAAGTTCCGCCAGGCCAAGTGTGCTGCCGGGGAGGAGACTTCCTTCCGCAGTCTGGGCTATCCTTTCACGAATTACCTGTGCCTGGCATTCATGGCCGGCATTCTCGTCGTGATGTACCTGACGCCGGATCTCCGTCTGTCGGTGTACCTGATCCCGGTATGGCTCGCGGTGCTCGCGATCGGGTATCGCTTCCGTCAGAAGAATGCCGGCTTTGCGGTGCACGACGGCGCGTCCGCACGCTGACGCAGGCCACGACCGACCCTTCTTCCAAACGAGACCGACTCAAGCCATGTTCGAACACATCGACGCGTATCCGGGCGACCCGATCCTGACGCTCAACGAGAACTTCCAGAAAGATCCGCGCGACCAGAAGGTCAACCTGAGCATCGGGATCTATTTCGACGCCGAAGGCCGGATTCCGGTGATGGGCGCGGTGCGCGAAGCCGAAACCGCGCTGCAGCGCGACAGCGGTCCGAAACCGTACCTGCCGATGGTCGGCCTGGCCGCCTACCGCGACGCCGTGCAAGCGCTGGTGTTCGGCGCCGATCACCCGGCCCGCGCGGCCGGCCGCATCGCGACGCTGCAGACGCTCGGCGGCTCGGGCGCGCTGAAGGTCGGCGCCGATTTCCTGAAGCGCTATTTCCCGGATTCGCAGGTGTGGCTGAGCGATCCGAGCTGGGAAAACCATCGCTTCATCTTCGAGCGCGCCGGCTTCACGGTGAACACGTATCCGTACTACGACGCGGCGACGGGCGGCCTGAAGTTCGACGCGATGCTCGCGGCGATCGACGCGCTGCCGGCGCGCAGCATCGTGCTGCTGCACGCGTGCTGCCATAACCCGACCGGCGTCGATCTCGACGAAGGCCAGTGGGAGAAGCTGATCGACGTGATCGAGGCGCGCGGGCTGCTGCCGTTCGTCGACATGGCGTACCAGGGCTTCGGCGCGGGCCTCGACGCGGACGCGTTCG